>NZ_CDLCQJ010000001.1:0-29973 GCF_975850365.1 Candidatus Hodarchaeum mangrovi
ATCACAAAAAAAAGACAAAACGCAATATTAGTGTAGTAGTCACTCCGTATGGAATCCTTTGGGAACAGGAAAAACATATCCCTGCCACCATAACATATGCAGAGAAAAGATTTATTGAAGGCATTGAGGTGGAAACTGGTCAAAGAAAAATGATAATAGGGAACACAGAATATGGTAGAATAGCCATTGTCATTTGTCGTGATTTCCTCGATATGGATTTGAGAGTGGAATTGAAAAATTTTGAACCTCCAATTGATCTGATTTTCAACTTATCATTTACACCAGTCACTGCTGATTTTAAAGCAGCTCATTTCGACGCTCGTCGATCGATTTATGCCTACTGCTTTTTTGCCAATATCGGGGAGTTTGGGGAATCTTCCATCTACACGCCAGAAAAAGAACGCATCGTGCGAACAATCCCTCCAGGAGAAGAAGGGTTGATTTATAAAGACGTAGACTTATTCCAGCTACGTTCAGAGAGAAAAAAATGGGAAAAAAAACGAAAATTTGAGTCAAGGTTTATTCAAAGCACAAGATAGATTATATTTTGCATTTCATAGTCCTTTTTTTCTAACCAATGTTTCTTTAGAACTGCTCTTTAACTCGGGTTTAACGACAACATATATAGGAACATATAGAGCTTCATTCTCATAACCAACGGTAATGTAAAATCAAAGAACAGTCAAGAAACATCAGTATATCCACATTAAACAATAAGTATTTATATCTGAAAATGCATAAAAGCATTATTAAACCAGATTGATTGAGAAAAATGTTTTTAAGGGGATTATCAGCAAGAACAATATTGGGAGTAGGTGGAATTTTCATTTTATTTATTTGGGTGGTTCCTTTACAGTTATGGCCGTTAAATTTGTGGCTAGGTTCAATTGAAAGAATTGAATTCGATACCAATCGTTATAGTAATCATACAGAAGGTATTACACCAATTCTGTATTTGGAGGGACTAACTGTCTTAGAAAAAGCAAGGGAGATAGACTCGGAAGAAAATGAATATATCAATTTATCCTACCAAGGGTATGGGTTGAACCACAATTATAAGGTCTATAATGTTATTGATAATACCACCATTGATTATTATGCTACCCGAGATGAAGGAAAAGGCATGTATCTGGCGTATTCCTGGTCAATTGTGAGCCAAAATTTTTCTGAGACTGTAATCAGTGCAATACTAGAAGATCTACAATTAGTCGATCAATATTTGTATAACAGGTTAGATCGTTATCTTTATGACGATTGGAGATTAGATTACTGGATTACAAATCAAAATATCACTGATATTCACCTTTTATCAGGATGGTTTATCTTTCAAAGACTAGAATATGGGATAATTAGGGGTCCATTGGATGGAGATGGTTTACACTTAACCCAGATTTCAATTATAGACTCTAATATGAATTTGCTTTGGATAGCTAGTTCAATTGCATTTTGGATAGCATAACAAGCCTTAGAAAATATTATGCATAATTAATTTCTGTTTCCGATAATTATTTGAATTGAATTCTTGATTTTGATCTGAAACTAAAAAGAATCAGGAGATTTCTAACTAGAAAGTATCATTTTAAAATCAGAGGAAAAACTTCCTCGTTCTGAAATTGTTAATTTTTACTGGATATTACTCAATCTTTTGATTTTCGTTTTATAGCTACAAGTGTAATTGTCTCTGAAAACTGTTTTAACTCCACATCATTTGGTTTTGAAGAAAGACCTTCGGCTTTAAGCATTGCACCAACCATTCGTGGATGATTTTTCAATCTTACTTGTAAAAACTTCATAATTTCATTAGGGTCTTGAATAGGGGTTGCTTCTCCAACAAAGCGTTGAGATTTTAATTGGACAGTCACTTCAGGATTAATCAAGAGATTTTGGTACCAATCAGCTTTTGGTCCTCTTGCTGAACCCACATAAATGATGCCGTTCAAATCTTCATACTGTAATGGGGTAACACGAGGGTGACCTGATTTTCGTCCTATGGTTGTCAAAAGAAGTACAAACTTGGGTCTCAACCCGATTCGAAAAAAAAATCGTGGTAATTTCATTAAACGCCAAATTGGTTTTGGTAAGTTTTTGAAGTCAACCATTTTATGACCACGTCTTTTACAAGGGTATGAATAAATCTAATTTCGTAGATGATAATCCGCTTTAATATTAAGAATTTCTCTGGGAGTTTAATATGTAAAATTTCTCGTCCAAACCAACAAACGAAACTACAGGATAGTCACATACAAATATATGAATATAATAACTCCAAGGATGAGGAAACAATAATTATCAATTATAAGTAGTTGTCCATCTGAAATATTCCAAATGAAGCTTTTTTTAAATGTTGAACCAGAAAAACTCTGATAATTATAATCAACGAAACTGAAATCAGTGATTAAGTGAGACAACCACGCTAGGGAAAACCCAATAGGCATTAATTGGATAATCTCTTTCTTCTTCAGTTTCTCATTATTCTGAAGTATTATCAGGATTATTAAAATACCTAAAACCCATGTAATCCATAATTCAAAACTATGGGTAATGCTTCTATGTTCTACAATTGATATATCCTGTAATAATAGATCTATATCCGGAAGAATACCCCCTATCATTCCAATACACAACATGGACTTCTGATGAGTTTTTAAAATGAGGGCAAAAGGAAGAGAAAAGAGAAAACCAAGCAATAAATGCGTATAGAAGTACACTTTTTTTTTTCGTCTCCAAATTTTTTTGGATTCTATTTTTTATTCGTGTTTATGTGAGATTGAATATTTCATTTAATATAAAATTAACCACCGATGCAAAAGCCCTTATCCTCAAACCTTTTTTGAAAAAAAGTAAATTCTTTTCAATAACTCTTCGTAAAAGAAAATTCAAGTTTTTTCATTGGATATAAAATTATTTTTATTAATAAATAATAGAATAGCTATCAATTGATGTGCTTAAAAGGTCATTCTATCTTAATTAGATGAGATTATTTTTATCTGGGTAATAATAAAATTGCGTAAATCATTCTGAATTACTGAAAATGGAGCTAGCTTTAACAATTTTATGTCATAAAATTTTCGCTATATTTAGGTTTTTTTTATTCAGGTTAATAAATGTCGATTTCCCAGATAAACCGTATCTAAATATTTTTTAGCGATTTTCAGACAGCTTTCTGCCTGCTTTTTTGTTGTTACGGGGAGATCTGGTAGAAAATGTGCGGGGAAAAACACTAGTAATGAATAGGGGATGGATGAATCATGATTGGCGAGAAATTGGGCGATTTTTTCCACCTCATTAGTATCAATATATCCTGGGATTAAGAGAGTTGTAGCTGAAAGGACTGGTTCCTCCCGTTTATGATAATAAGCCTCAAAACAGCGGCTGAAATTTTCGTAAACTGGTTGATTCGACGTTCCACTGAATATCTGACAAAGGATTGATGAGGGGCTATATTTCAAGTCAAATTTTGCATTTCCTCCGCTGTTTAGCGATAATTTGACAGCATATTGTGCTAGTTTTGGATTTCCTCCACCGTTCCACTCCCAACAAATTCGGATTATTCGATTGGTTTGTTTTGCTAACGCTATAGTTGCCGTACTAGCTTTTATTGACCAAGCTAACTGGGGTTCTGGGGATCCTCCAAACCAACAAACACACGAAATTTTCGGATTTGCGCGTACTTCTTCTATAAATTTTGCTATGGTATATTTTGGAGCTTCCTTGAGATTTTTATGACTTGGATTTTGACATCCTAGGCAATCAAAATTACATCCAAATAAAAAAGCAGCTTGGTTATAGAACCCATATTCTGGACCTGGTATGTAGGAATAGGTTGGATATCCATTTTTGGTTCCTGCTGGACAGAAATAGCTATTGCAACAATTGGTTGGTAGTGCATCCCGATATGTATGGAGCAATGCTTCTTTTCTTGTCCTTATTCGTGGGTTTATTGTTCCCTCATGATTTATATATAGTCCACAAAAGCCTAGTTGAGATTCTTCTAATTTACATTGATTATTGCATTGTTTACAGATAATTCCTGTATGACTTTCTGGAATAGATCCCGGTAAATCATATTTCTTTCGATTTTTTTGTCGTACTTGTGTTGCTATCTTCAGAGCTTGCTCTGGATTTTCTTTTATACATTGAGAGCAAAGATTGAGTATTTTGGCGATTTCTGGAGAGATTTTCCCACATAGCTGACATTCTCCCATAATTATTCCTTGTCCTATTCTCCTATTAATGATTATCTAGTTTTTTAGGGATTTAAAATTCCTTTATCTCTTTACAATGTTTTTGTGATTTATTTTATTTGACTATTTTTTATTAAGAGGGTAGAATAGGATTTTTCTCTTATGAAGTGAAATGCCTAGAGAATTTCTCCGCAAAACTATTTTTTCTGGGTGTACTACCGACTTAATATCAAACTTTTAATATAGATAGAATACAGGGAAAGAATACAATGAGTCATCGTCTTAACTCCCTTGTCGAAAACCTATTTCAATTACAAAATTACTCTTTTCAAAAAGATGTTACTCTTCAACTAGGGTCTCGTGATAGTATAGATCTTTCTTATATTCTTCAACGTTCATCACAAAATGATAACAATCAGCCTGTTGATAAATTAGGAGTCATTATTCCACCAGATAATAACCTCTGTACTCACAAAACAATTCTGCGTGCTCAAGAAGTGCAATCTGATGGAAAATTATCCCGGATGATTGTTGTCGCACAGGATTTCACTCCCTTAGCCAAAGAATTAGCAGAAAATTTCGGTATTATTACATTTAATTATTCAGAGTTGACATTTGTTACAAGTTTGTATGATCTTGGTTCTCAACAGCCTTCCTATGATCCTTAAAATTTCCTTCAATTTCATATAGGGACTTTAGTAATATCTTACAATTATTCTAAAGATAATAATCCATTCTAGAGAGTATTTTGTGTATCCTTTCTAATTAAATTAATTTCTTTTTGATTCTTTCATCAAAAATTTGGGTTATTATAATTCTGATTTCAATATAGTCCTTAGGAAGCTTGATGTATGAATCCGATCCTCAAGATGAAATTAAATCCTTTTCGGCCATTAAAAATTGTTATTTTAGGAGAGGGCGGTGTTGGAAAGACTACACTAGCTCGGACTTTTATCGATAATTCATTTTTTGCAGATGCTAAACAAACCATTGCTGTGTCTTTTCATTCTACTTGTATTCGGTTATATGATTCAGATACTAAGGCTCGTGTACAGATATGGGATTTAGGAGGTCAGGAGCAGTTTAAAAATATGGGAGTTTTTCAAGAATATTGTCGTGGAGCTGATGGGGCATTATTATGCTTTGATTTAACAGATCTTGGTTCTCTTTACGCTTTACCATTATGGATTGAATTTCTTAAACCTGATGTTCCAAGGTATCTTATTGCTACAAAACTTGATATTGCGACCCCAGAAGAGCAAAAATTTGATTTAACAGCTTTTCAACAACAATTTCAGACCCAGCTTGCCTTCAAATGTACTGCTAAAGATACCCGGTCTATTATTAGAATTTTTACAACAATTTTAGAATCAATTAAGCAAATTCAGAATAATATTGAATCTAATTCTTTTTCTGAGCATTCCAAACAACCTAGATGGACAGAAATTATTCCTAAATTAGTTCTGGATTAGAAAAGAAGTATTAAATTTGTCTAGATTCATATCCTTTTTTTATGTCGTAAAATAGTGAATTGACGACAATAATTAGTCAAAGTTAGAATTAAGAAGTGGAGATTGAGGATAGAAAAATAGATTTCATCTTGTTGGAAAGCAAATCCAGATTTTTACTTCTAACTTAGGGTGCTAATAAAGATTAGCCAGAGATGGGAAATTGAGTAAATGTATGATATAATCTTTTAATCTCGTGATATTCTATGGCCGAGACACAGCAATTAATTAGAGATTTTATTCAGAGTATTGAATCACATCCTAATGGAACACAGATGATTGAAGTAATTGATAAAATCTTGGCAACAGATTATGTAAACATTGATCCTGTTCTTTTAAGATCTTTACATCAATATATTGGGGATAATCTAGATTTTTTAATAGAATTTTGTTTTCTCCGAGCTGCTATTCTAAATGAAGAGAGGAGGAGAAAACAAGCGTTTCAAGTTTTCTTAGAAGCCATTTCATATGGAGTAAATGACCTAAAAGTATGGTATCGTGTTATAGAAATATATTTAAGAGAAGGAAAACTTCTTCATGCCTTTTTCTTTCTGCAAGAAGCAAAAATTAAACATATAAATGTTTCTGATGATATTTTGGAAATTAGTACTTTGCTAGAAAACCAACTGAAATTACCAATCGGATTTCCCGATTCTAAGCAACCAAATAATCATCATGAGCAGTTTCAACACCCTAATGAGGATATTTCCTCAAATATCAAAAAGGAGGAAATAAAAACATCTTCCAAAATTTTTAATATTTCAGATAACATTAGAGATTTGTGGGAGACCGCAATCGGGTTCTATAAAGATGGATGTAGTATTAATAAGAGTTCACATCTTTCCCCATTTATTCATTATGCCCACTCTATGATTAAAGATATTTTAGAATTAGGTGGGTCATTTAATGATGAATTGGAGCAGAAAGTTATTAAATATGGATTATTTGAATTTCAATCATTTTTTATCAAATTAAATGATCTTCGAAATCGTGTTATTCATCAGAATTATTTATTAACTGTTGATGAAGCCAAAGAGATTTTTGAGCAACTTCATAAATTTCTAGAAACCTATACAGACTTTTAAATTCATTTTGCTTTCCCAATTTTAAAATCATCAACAAAATGATAAACTCCAGCTGCCACAGTTTTTATTACTAATCGTTGTATTGATATAATCTTAAAATAGGGATAATAGTTGTAAATGGTGTTTTCAAATAATTGCTGTTGCTTTAGATTGTTCTTTTTCCCACATAACCCATGAGCATGTATAATTCCACCTTTTTTTATTTTAAGGGCTTTTAATGCCGCATGAACCTGTTTTTGATCTATTCCAAAATAACCCATTAGGATACGATCAGCAAAATTAGTAAAGATTATCTCTCTATTGTCCCCGAAATATATTTCATAATTTCGTGTGATTTTATTGATCTCTATATTCTTTTTTAGGAACATAAATGCATATGGATTGATTTCAATTGCTTTTATTTTAACTGTTGGATTCTTGACTGAAATAGGTATTGACAAATTCCCTACACAGGCAAACATATCCAATATATTTTCGTTTGGTGAACATATTTGAGTTAGTCGTAACCTTTCATTGTGGTTACCACTACTAAATGTTAGCTTGAAGGCATCAATCCAAAATTTAACTCCAAGCTCCTTGTGGAGTGTTATTGGATATTTTTTTCCTGCAATATATTCAAAATTAGGTGTTCGAATTGCAGTGTTAGTTACTCCGACTTTCTGAGCAATTGTATTAAGTTCTGGTAAATGATCTAAATAAGTTGATCCAATTAATTTCTTCCAAGGCTGAAGGTTTTCTGGAAGTTCTAGTATTCCAATTTTCCCTACCCTTTTCCAGTGATTTGGGAGTTCAGAGATTAATCCACTAGGTATTACACTTGATTCCTCAAGTTGAAGTTTGATTTTTCTGAAAGGAGATCGTTTCTTTCGTTTACTCAATATTTTCTAAAACCTAGGTCATTAGCTATTTCACGAATACATCTACGACAGATGTTTAATCCATATTTTCGGATAATAGCTCTATGTGTTCCACATCTACGGCATTTTCGTGTACCTTTTCCAAATTTTTTTTGTGAATCTGCTAATTTATGCATTTTATTCTACTCCTAGATTAAATTCATGTTTGAAAAACGTTATCCCTTCTTCTTTGGAGATCTTATGCCGCGTGGAAATTTTAGAAGGACGTAATCGTCTTCTTTTATTATGAAAACCTGGACGTTCTAAAACAACGGTCGTATCAAATCCCATTACACCAATTTTTGGATCGTATTTGATATCAGGTAATTTGAGATGTTCGTCTATACCAAAAGCAAGATTTCCAAAAACATCAAAATTTTTAACTGAAACTGAATCATGGACTGCCCAAAAGGCTTTTTTCAAGAATTCTGTAGCTTTTTCTCCTCTAAGAGTTGTAAAAACAGCAATTGGTTCATGTTTTCGGATATTAAACCCTCTTACCGATTCTTTTGCCTTTCCCTCCGTCGGAACTTGATTTGTCAATCTTTCACATAGTTCACGAGCTTTTTCAAGTTGTGGACCAGACGCACCTACCGCAAAATTTACACTCACTTTTAATATTCGTGGTTTTCGCATGGGATGCTGTTCCCAGTCTTTGATAAACGCTTTTTCAGTTTCTGTGAGATCAACGGGTTTTCGTTCTTCTTCTACGAATCTACTTTTACGGCTCATTCTGATCATCCTTTTCCACTATTTGGGGAATTTCTATTACTGCTTTTTCTTTCCCAATGATAAAGATGTGATTATCTGTCGTTTTAATTTCCCCTTCATCCGTTTCTAGCATAACTGTTCTTACTTTTCTGCCAATTTGCGTTTCTATTTCATGAATTTTTCCATATAGTCCCAGATTATGTCCTCCTATTATTAAACCAATATTATTTTCAGCGAATGGGAAATGAGCTTCTATTTCTTTGGTTTCAAGATTGAAAAGAACTGAATCTTTTGGTGAAAGATCATTAATCGGGATTTTATTATCATTTTCAGGATTTAGAAGAAGATTTCGTCCATCATGAAAGACGAGTTGGATTAAATTTCCTTTAACAATGGTTTTTTTGTGTATCTGGAGGAGTTTTAAATTTGATTCAGCTTTTGATATTGGATTCAAGTATAAACGTCTTTTTCCTCTATATGGAGTTATACGATATAATTCTCCTGTCTTTGTTATCTCTAAAATATCCATTGGACCTAAAGCGAATTTGTAACTTGATCTGATTATACCATCAACTTTGATATAATCCTTTGTTAGAATTTTCTTTACTTCAGATAATGTTTTAGCATAACCCAACATCTCTCGTAGAGCAATTCCTAAGGGAATAGCAATTTCAGATTTAGTTCTACTTGGATGGGGGCTTATGGTAAATGTACCATGTTTACGTTCTATAGGATAAGTTATCGCTGCACTTAATCTCTTCCTGTGCCTTGATGTTCCTTTACTTCCCATTTGTTTCATTTCCTCTCGTGATCATTCTTCCTCAATGGGTAATTCAGTAATGTCTTCTTCTTCAATTTCTAATTCGGTTTTCGCTCTTCGTTCAAGTATTGCCTTACGAGACTGGTCTACTTTGCCAAATCGACGGATAATTGCTTTAGAAGTATGAATTGGGTACATAATTTTTGATTTGTCAGCTTTTTCTCGGGCAATTCCATCAATAGATAATCGTTGCTTTTTATAATCAACAGAAAGAACTTTACCTTCTGTGCCGATGAAGTCTCCTGCTATTACATAAACCGTATCTCCAGACCTCACTGGCATACGACTAACATTATATTTCTTTTGTAAATCTTTTGATAAACGAACCGAGATTAATTTGTGACGTTTAAAGTTATTTGCTTGAAAAATTCTTTTCCTTTGTTTTGAAGGCCTTTTTGTTTTATTTTTTAATCCCAAGTTTATCACCCATCATTATGAAATTACTCGAGCTGCACTTGCTATCCTAGGCCAAGAGTCTGCTGCCTCTTTTGCTACTGCACCTCTTATTTCACTTCCACGTGGTTCACCTTGCTCATTGGTAACACATACAGCATTATCTTCAAAATAAACCCAGCTACCATCGGATCGTTTATATGGCTTTTTTTGCCTAATAATGACAGCATGAACAATTTGACGTCTTAATTTTGGACTTCCTTTTTTAACAGAACAAATAATCATATCACCTACTTTTGCAGCAGGCTGACGACGAAGGCGAGTTTTATGACCTTTTACACTTATAACCGAAATGATTCGTGCTCCTGAATTATCAGCTACTGGAATGACTGCTCCAGTTGGTAAAGCACGGGTAATTCGGCGAGAAATAGTTTTAAGCTGACGTCGTTTCTTCATACTCCTATTCACCTTTTTCTATTTTCTCGATAACTACAAATGATACTGTTTTAGCTAATGGTCGACATTCCCCTATTCGAACTCGATCTCCCTCTTTAGCATCGATGCAAGGAGGATTATGAGCGTGTATACGTGTGGTTGATCTACCATAGCGCTTGTACTTTCTGATTAATTCTAGGTGTGATTGTTGTACAGTTACTGTTTTATTCATTCGATCGGAAACAACATCTGATTCAAAAATTCTGCCCCTTACGGATAATGTACCGTGAAAAGGACAATTAGGGTCATCACATGTCCTTTTTGGTATGGGGGCAATTCCAATACTACGAGAATATTTTCTTTTTACCATTTACGTTTCATCCTATGTTTAATACGATCTTCATGCCGACCTTTCAGATATTTTCCATCTATTTTATATTTCTGTTCATTAATCATTATTATGAGTGAGGAATTTTCTTTTGGGATTATTTTGACACCGTTATTGCTTAGGATTTTCAATGTATTTCTAGTTTCATCAATTATTTGCCCAGTAAATTCTTTTCCTGAATAGATAATTGTACAATTTAAACCTATTAATCGTATTTTCAGTAAATTTTTCTCTGTGTTCAAAGGAAAGCTATTATTCATTAGATTCTTCCTGTTCAATCGTATATATCCGAGCAATTGTTCGCTTAAGTTCTCGAACTCGTCCAGCTGACTCAACTGATCCAGTTTTTGCTTTTCCTTGGAGGTTAAGTAATTCTGTTTTAAGTTCAGTCAACTTCTTTTTTCTTTCGCTAGAGACCATTTTGCGTATTTGAGATACTCGGAGTATAGCCATTTCTTTATTCCTCTTCTTCTAAATCATCTTTGGATAATAATTCCTCATCAAACGTTTCAGCTTTTTCAACATTATCTGTAGCTGAAATTTCTTTCGTAGGCTTCAGTTTTTCTTCGAAACGTCTCATTTCTTCATCAGACTCTTCCTCAAATTCTTCTTCTTCTACTTCTTCTTCAATCTCATCATCAAAAACATTTTCGATAAGTGTAGCATCATCTGGAAGAATAGCATCTGGATGCATGATCTTAACATGGACACCGATTACTCCCTGTTTAAGTGTAACTTCGAGAACGGTATCATCTACATATTTTGCTGCAGGTTCTCCACATTTTGCTACAAACCCTTCACGAAAAACTTCTGCGCGAGCTCTTTGTGATGTCAATTTTCCTTTAATTGAGATTTCACATCCTCGTGCGTCTGCAGACATAATTCGTCGGATAAGAGCATAGCCAGCTCTGCGAAAATGAAATCCTTTTTGAATTTGTGTGATTAATCTTCCAGCCATAACTCGTGAATTAAGTCGAGGATTATCTAAATCTTTAATTTCTAATTGAGGTGTTTCTAAACCGTAAAACTGTTCTAAAGTATCAGTTATCTTTCTTACGTTTCGTCCACGTCTTCCAATAACCATACCCAATCGGACAGCGTGGATGATTACTCGATGCCCCATGGGTGTTTTATGAATTTCTATTTTACCTTGACCAGCAAGCTTAAGTTCGTCATTAAGATATTCTGTAACTTGAACATATTGTAAATTCTCATTTATGAAGTGTTTCTGAGCAGCCATATGTTTATTCCTCGGTGACTACCACTTCGACATGAGTAAGTGTTTGATTACTTGGTGATGAACGACCATGTGCTCTTGGTGTATAGCCACGTAATTTTCTACCTCGTTGTGCAGCCATATGGGTAATTCGAAGTCGGCTTATCTCAAGCCCTTTAAATGATGAATTCTGTTCTGCATTTTCTAGTACTTTTAAAATTTCACGAGCAGCTTTTTGAGGATAACGTCCAATGGGCCAAGTTGTTAAATCATTTCTATGTGGAAGTTTTTTTCGATAACGCTTGAATGGAACGCTTCGTACACCTTTAATAACCTGTTCTAAGTATTCTTGGGCTGTTTCTAGATATTTACCTTTTAGAGTATGACATATTTCTCTTGCATGTTTAGGTGAAATACGCATATTCCTTCCTGTAGCTATCGCTGTTCGATCAGCATCTAACCCAAATACTGAAATCTTATAATTTGGCACTTTATAAACGTCCATTTATGGTTATGTGTAGTTAGGGTTGTTAATAATAATTCTATTACCATTCTTATTGGGTACAGACTTATTTCAAGCATTTAAGGTTACCAATTAATCGTTATAAAAATCATCTCCCCCCTCTCTTTCCATTTATAATAGGTGCTATTAACCTTTCCTTACAAGTTAATAATGTTAGGGTGAAATCCTTTCCTAACGCAGTCTAAAAATTGATATAGGACCTCAGGAAATCATGAAGAATAAACAATCTCTGGATTCAGGACAAACCACTAGTCTCTTAAATAATTGACTCTGAAATAAAGCAATTTATTTATTAAGACAAATGATTCTAGGTATTGGATTAAAGCATTAAACAGCCATGAGTTAAGATTTATGCCCTCGAACACCTAGAATTTTAGAATATAAAATTTAAAAAGGTTGTCAGTTTCTGCATTATTTGCCATAAGACTCATGGTTATATAACTAATTCAAAACTAAAAACAAAATAATAGTTCTTTCTAAAACTCTACACACAATTAAGCAGAAAGTGATAATTAATGTCATCTCGACGTGGATTTACATATAGAGGCTTTTCATTAGAAGAGCTAGGTCAAAAATCGATGGATGAATTCATCTCTTTACTCCCTTCACGCCAAAGACGATCTTTGACTAGAGGGATGAATACAGAACATATCAAATTAATGGAAAAAATTATTGAATCGAAAGAGTCTAAAAAGCCTGTTAGAACCCATTGTAGAGATTTTATTATTTTACCAGAAATTATTGGTGCTCTTGTTCATGTATATAATGGAAGAGAGTTTATTCGAGTAAATATCCTTCCTGAAATGTTGGGTCACTATTTGGGTGAATATGCACCCACTTGTAAACAAGTAAAGCATTCAGCACCAGGCATAGGTGCCACACGATCCTCTCAATTTGTGCCTCTGAAATAAAATCAAAATTTTCAACTTTTTTTAATGAATTCTTTTTTTCTGAGTTTAATAGTTTAAGATAAAGGGAAAGATATACAGTATAACATATATATTCTTGTATGATCTGAAACTATTAATTGATGAAAGAAAAAACCTTGTAGTTATACAAGAGGTATTAATATGACATCAAAAACAATGAAGGAATTTGGATTAGAATTCATTAATGAGATGGCGAAAGATAGAGAAGTAGCTCAACAAGAGATTGGAGTAATTATTTCAGGTACTAAAAGCTCTTTTTTAGCCCAAGGCACTCAACATTTTACATATCAGGATCTAGATGCAATAGTCAAAATTATTAGAACAGAAACCTCACGAATAGTCGATAGTGAGCTCACAAAGCTTACAATAAAATCATTAGGGAGAATTCGGGAATTCATTCAAGGTGAAACAATGATACTTCAAAATATGGTTTCTCCTGAAGTAGAGGCACAATTAAAAGAAGCATTGAATGAACTAGAGGAGTTTAAGAACCAAATTCATACAAAAAATGCTCAAATTAGTCAATTGGAAGATGAAAGAAATAATCTTCAGAAAATAAATGCAGAATTTCAGGATGACCTAAATAAACAGAAAATGGAAGTAAAGCGTGTTATTATTGAGAATCAAAGCCTTAAAGAGCAAGGGGAGTTGAATCATAAAAGATTGGATGAAATAATGTCAGAGTTAAGAGCAAAATCCTCAATTATTGAGAATTTAAAAGAGCAGGAAAAAATTCAGCAGAAGGACATTGATAAAGCTCTAGCTGATTTTGCTGAAACTTATCAATCTCATGAAGATTATTATCAAAAAAAGATGGAAGAAGGAATCCAACAACGCTTAAAAATTATTAGAAAAGAATATGATTTAGAATTAGAAGAAACGCGGGAACAATTAAAGAATGAGGTTAAACGTCACGAAGAAGCTGTTAAACAACATAAAATAACTATGTCTCGTCTTGAAGAAGAACTAACATTGGCTGGATCAACTCAATTAAAGCTCCAAGAAAAATTGGCTAAAATCTATAATGAACGAACTGAAAGAAATATTCTGATTGATTACACTCAGCGGTTACTTTCTACTCATCCGTTATTCGCCTCCATTTTAATTCTAATAAATTTAGGAGGATCACTTGATTTACCGACATTGGCAATGTCAGTAGGTGCTCATCCATTAAAGTTGAGACAAATGTTAGAAGATTTAGTGACTAAAGGATTAATTACGATGTCATCAGAAGACCCACCAATCGTTACTGCTGTAATGGGGGTATAATTTTACAATACTAAAATTAATAAGCTAACGCTCCTATTGTATCAATAGCAAAATCTGTAGGACAATTATAAGGTAGCATCACAACAGGTAGGTTAATGTTCTTCTGATATAATTGTAAATAACGATTTCTAACCTCTTCAGGTTTTCCAATAATAGCTATTTGTTCAAGCATAGAATCAGATACTTGTTGTGCTGCTAATTCTCGGTTTCCCTCTTTCCAAGCAGTCATAATTTTATCTGCTTCTTTAGAAAATCCTAATCTTTTCATAAAATTATTGTAAAAAGTACCCATTCCCCCTACATAATAGGCAAGATGTTTTTTAACAAGATTTTTAGCTCTATTGGATTGGGATGCACACGTAATAACAAAAGGTGATATAACTAAATCTTGAGGTATGTTTGATTTTCGTTTCTTTTTACCTTGTGCTAAAATGCTAAACAATGTGGAAATTTCGGATAAAGGTACCCAAATGGGGAACCAACCATCTGCAAGTTCACCTGCTAACTCGATATTTTTTGGACCTAGGGCTGCCAAAAAAATCTGGATCTCTAGAGGTGTCTTGAAGTTTTTTAAACGAAAATTTTTGAGTTTAAAAATTTCTCCCGAATAATTTACTTGCTCTCCAGAGAAAATCAAGCGAAGAATTTCAAGATATTCTCGTGACCTTTGAAGGGGAGATGGCTGATAATAAGATAAACCATGCCAATTTTTTACTACAATGGGACCACTAAGTCCTAATCCTAAAATGAATCTTCCTTCAGAGATTTCATAAATACTTGCAGCAGTTTGTGCAAGTGTTGCTGGTGTTCGAGAAAAGAGGTTTACAATTCCTGTACCAAAGATTAAATCTGATGAATGTTTAACCATACTAGTAATTTGGGTGAAAGCGTCATGACCCCATAATTCAGGAACAAATACATGAGTAAAAGAGGAATTTTCAAGAATAGGAAGGAGATCATGACAAAAAGAGGGTTTTAGATAATCATAACTTAGAACAATGCCTAATGTATTCTTGGAAGTCATTTATTTCACGGTTGGAAAATTTTATTTAATCTTCTGCCTTAATTTCTTATCATGCAATTGTACAGCTTATTTTAAGCTGGAGGACCGGTGCGGGGAATCGAACCCCGACATGAGGGGCCACAACCCTCGAGACTACCATTATCCTACACCGGCCATGGTGCTAAAAATGAAAACGGGGTATTATAGATCATTTTTCCAATAATTATTAGCATTTAATAAAGTTTAATCGAATAATAAAATTGTTTTCACTCCATTAAATTAATGAAAAATTCACAGAAAACATTTGAGAGTAATTAAATAGTGAATAAAATGTCTTATAATCGACCATTATGGGAAAACTACACCCTATTAGGGTGTGATAAAAGATATTTTTATCTATAGAGGTGGATTAATTGTGAGTCAAAGAGATCTAGGAATGATCCATGTGATTTCAGGGGATGGAAAAGGAAAAACCACCTCAGCACTTGGATTAGCTCTTCGAGCTGCAGGTCATGGATATCAGATATTAATCATTCAATTTATGAAGAAAGGTTGGGATTATGGTGAATTACATTCACTTCAACATATTCCGAACATTTCTATTATCCAATTTGGGACCCCCGAGTTTGTGAATAAAAAAAATCCACGGAAAATTGATTATGATGAAGCTAAGGCTGGTTTAGAAAAAGCAAGGGAATCATTTAAAGAAAAAAAGTGGAATTTTCTAATATTGGATGAGATTAATGTTGCCCTTGATTTTAATTTACTTTCTATTGAAGAAGTGGTTGATTTAATTAGACAAAAACCTAAAAATCTTGAGATAATATTGACAGGTCGAGGTGCACCAGAAGCCTTAATTGATCTTGCTGATTATTTTTCAGAGGTTCAGGAGCATAAGCACCCTTATCAGAGGAAAATTTTAGCTAGAAAAGGTGTGGAATTTTGACATCCAAATCTCAGAATAAAGAATTATCGAATAATAAAGAAGATCCCTTACAACTAGAAGAATTAAGAAAAAAACGAACTATTTGGGAAAAATCTTATGATTCCTTACTTAAAAAACAACCTGAACGTCTTAATAGATTTATGACGGTCTCAAGTGAGTTGATTGATAAAATTTATGATCCTACGGATCTTCCAGATGATTGGAAATATCTTCGCGATTTAAATTATCCTGGTGAATACCCTTTTACACGTGGAGTTCAAAAAACTATGTATCGGGGGCGTCTTTGGACTATGCGCCAATTTGCAGGATTTGGAACCGCTGAAGAGACAAATGCAAGATTTAAATTTTTATTAGCGAATGGAATGACAGGATTAAGTGTTGCTTTCCATCTTCCAACCTTATACGGAAGGGAATCGTCTCATCCGATGTCACTGGGAGAAGTCGGAAAATTAGGGGTAGCTATTGATACTTTAAAGGATATGGAAATCCTGTTTGAAGGAATTCCTTTAGATAAGGTAACTACATCCATGACAATTAATGCACCTGCTGCAATTCTATTGGCAATGTATATCGCTGTAGCTGAAAAGCAGGGGATAACTTCTGAAAAACTAGGGGGAACAATCCAAAATGATATATTAAAGGAATTTATTGCTCAAAAATCCTACATCTTTCCACCCAAGCCATCAATGCGTATAATTATGGATATAATGGAATATTGCTCTAAAAAAGTACCTCGTTGGAATACAATTTCAATATCTGGTTATCATATTCGAGAGGCTGGTTCAACTGCTATTCAAGAACTTGCTTTTACATTAGCTGATGGCATGGAATATGTTCGTTGGGCAATAAAGGCTGGAATGGACATAGATGATTTTGCTCCGCGACTTTCTTTCTTTTTCAATGCTCATAACGATTTCTTTGAGGAAATAGCCAAATATCGTGCAGCACGTCGAATCTGGAGTAAATTTATCAGTCAGTATAATCCCAAAAAATCCCGATCAAAATGGCTTCGTTTTCATACTCAAACCGCTGGTTGTTCGTTGACTGCACAACAACCAAGCAATAATATTGTTAGAACAACCGTACAAGCTTTAGCTGCTATCCTTGGAGGTACGCAATCATTACATACTAATTCATTGGATGAAGCTCTTGCCCTTCCGAGTGAAGAAGCAGTCCAAATAGCATTACGAACACAACAAATCATTGCTCATGAAAGTGGTGTAACAAATACAATAGATCCGCTAGGTGGAAGTTATTTCATAGAATGTTTGACAAACAGAATGGAAGCTGAGGCTAATGAGTACTTTAAAAAGATTGAACAATTAGGAGGAGTAATTCCAGCCATTGAAAAGGGATTCTTTCAGCAGGAAATTTCTAATGCATCTTATCAATATCAAAAAGAGATTGAAGAGAACCAAAGAATTATTGTAGGAGTGAATGAATTTACCTCTGGAGAAAAAATTTCAGTTCCTCTTTTAAAAATTGGAGAAGAAGTTGCTAATCATCAAATCGCACGTTTACTTAAAACGAAAAAAGAAAGAGATAATGAAAAGGTTAAAAAGGCTCTTTTAAAAATTAAAACAGCTGCTGAAGGTACAGAAAACTTAATGCCTGCTATATTAGAAGCTGTAAAAGCTTATGCTTCAATTGGTGAAATTTGTGACGTTTTACGTGATGTGTTTGGTGAATGGGCTGGAGATACTTTGATTTGAATTCACAATAGTGGTGAAGAAAATGAAAAGAAAAATACGAGTATTATTAGCTAAACCTGGGCTAGATGGGCATGATCGTGGAGTTAAAGTTGTTGCTAGGGCATTGAGGGATGCTGGGATGGAAGTTATTTATACTGGGTTACATAAAAGCCCTGAGCAGATCGTTGAATCAGCTTTACAAGAAGATGTTGATGTAATCGGCTTATCCAGCTTAAGTGGATCCCATATGGCATTGTTTCCGAAAGTAATTGAATTATTAAATAAAAACGAAATGTTTGAAGACACTTTAATTGTTGTAGGTGGAATTATCCCCGATTCAGACATTCCTAAATTAAATGAAATTGGAATTCAAGGAATATTTGGGCCAGGAGCAGATACGAATGAAATCGTCAAATTTATACAAGCGAATTTAAAACGTTCTATTTAGGATAAAACTAATATAGACATAATACAAGAAGTGATGTGAAGATATGACAACATATTTATGTCAAAAATGTCATCAGGAAATAGATCCTGGTGAGTTGGAAACTTTACCAGGAATAAGATGTATTGTTTGCGGACATCGAATTTTATTAAAGAAAAGGCCTCCAATTATTAAACGTTTAAAGACTAGTTAATTGGTTTCACAAAAAGAGTAAAATGGGAGATAAAAACCACATTTTGTTGTACTTCTTCAGAGATTTTTTTTCATAAAGCTCATTTATTATCAATAGGTTTATATTTTCTATTTCGGTCTAAGATATTTGCTGACAAAATAAAGAATAAATCAAATTTTGAGGTTTTTTAAGAAAAATGGGTCAGAAAACTTGTAAAGTTTGCGGATTACCAGAAGAATTATGTGCTTGTTCAGATATAGCAAGGGAGGAACAGACCTCAATTCGTGTTTTCATCGAAAAACGGAAATGGGGACGTGAAGTAACAGTAATTGCAGGTTTATCAAAAGATATCGATCTTAGGAGCCTTTCTAAGCGTTTAAAGAAAAGCCTTGCCACAGGTGGGACTACGAAAGACGGTCGAATTGAGTTACAAGGGAATTTTTTAAGATTAGTTGCTCCAATTCTAATCGATGAGGGTTTCCCTGAGAACTCAATTGAACTACGTGATTAATTCCTTACTTTATTTAAGCTTCATTGAATTCTCTGGTTATTCAATAGATTTTTAATCATAGATTAGCTTTCACTTGGGAAAAATTTCTGAAATGTAAATCAAAGCTTGTAACTAAGGTTTATGATTATTAATAGTTTCAAAAAAGGAAATATAACTAATCAGATTTCCTTTTCAATAAAAATTATATGATTTTTTTAGATAATAAGGATTTAATTGTTCACTAAATGATTCTTCTTACAATGTAATAATTTCTAGAAGATTATTAATCTCTTTTTGAGGAGTTTCTGATGAATAGACATATCGACCAACGATAACAATATCTGCTCCTTGTTGAATTGCTTTAAGAGCTGTCTCCTGATTTATGCCTCCAGCAACTGCGATTTTAGCTTGATTAATTCTCTTGATCCGTAAGATATCATTCCAGTTGACATTGTTTTGACGTTTTTCCTTTCCTAATTCTTCATCTATCCCTCTGTGTATTACAACGACTTTTAAAAACGATTTAATACTATCAACTAATCGTAGAAAAGAAGTTTGTGAGGTACCTAAGGAATCTATCCACATATCGAGACCAAACTCTTCACATGCCTTCCCAAATTCTAAAATAGTCTCTTTAGGAGCTAATCCTGAAACCACACATCCATTTGCACCAGCGATTGATGCGAGTTCCACTTCTAATCTACCTACATCTAGCGTTTTCAAATCAGCTACAACATAATTTATTGGAAAATATTTTCTAAAAAGAGGTAATAGATGTGTTAATCCTTCATTTTTAATCAGAGGAGTTCCCAACTCTAAAATTAATCTATCGTGATATTGTATCCTTTTTAATAACTGTTCCACAGCCTCGAAATTGGGAATATCAAATGCAATTTGTAAGAATTTCTTGTCAGTTAATTGAGTCATTACTATAACACCCTAAGATTCAGATCTGGAGCTAATCCTGAGGTGTTTCAATTGCTTCCACGAATCTGCTTCCAGTAATAACCTGATCAATTGAATGAATCGATCCATGTAGATCTTTAATTGTCTTGGAAATTAAGTGATAATCCATATTTCTTCCCTCAAGAACCACTTTAAGATTTTCTGTCTTTGCATCTACTTCCACTAAGGTACAGTTAACAGCAGCTACGCCTACTATCTGTTCCAATGCAATTGCAAAAGAAACGATCGAAGGATCATGTAATTTCAATACATCAAGTACAAGCCGACGTACTCCACCAGCTGACTTTTTTTGATCAGACGCATTTGAATTTTCAGTCAATTTTTTAATACACCGCATTTTATCTTATTTTTCAAGTAAACAACCTTGATATCCACTGAATCAGCAGATTTTTTAAATATTAGGAGATTATAAATATTAAATGGTGTGTAATCAATGTCTGATCTCAATCGTTTTTTTTCGGGTAAAAAATCCTCAGAGGCTGAATCTAAGCCAAAATCAAACAAGACTAAACCTATTCTTATAGATCGAAGAAAGAAGGCAAAATCATTAACAGACCTGAGTAAAGCTCAAATTATAGAATTATTAAAGCCTTTGATGGTGGAGATACCTGGATTTGCTGCTAATCTTGCATGGACTAGGCAAAAAATTTTACCAAATAATCCTGATATTTATGCTGAAGAATTAGCAAGTGAGTTATCTATTCCAGTCCTCCAAGCTTATCTCATACTTGATCAACTTGCTTCTGATTTGGATTAATCTTCCATTTCGAACATCATTTTAGCAATATCCTGATAAGAATTAATCTTATTTAAAGCATCACTACAATTGTTTATGAGAGGTGTATTTTGAAGTTCTGTTGCTCTTTCCCGTGCAATTTCAAGTTTCTTTTTTGCTTCAGTAAAATGATCCATCGCTTCTGGAATCATATCATCATATTCCTTGACTGCTTGACAATAAAGTTGCATTGCTTCAAAATAAATAATTTGGGGTTCAAAATTCTCTTTTAATTCTTCAACAGGTAATTTTTGAACAACCTGCTGTAGAATTTGAGCAGCATTTGAAAATTGTAGTGCTGCTTGTTCATTATTATCATGAATCATTAGATTTTTTCCCGCTGCTTCATAATAAGAGGATAATTGAATTTGTTCTTGTAGTTCAAATTCAAAATTTGAATGAATTCTCCTCAAAGACCGGTAATACTGAGCAGATTTATGATAATTGTTTTTAGCCTCTACAAATCTTTCTGATTCAGAATTATGTACACCCAGTACAAATAAAGTTTCAGCTTGGTCTTCAATATGGGAAATAGTAAGTTGAGTAATAAAATTAGATATTTCTCCTATAAGATCTCCAAGATATGGTTGACCAAGGAAAATTGCTTTCTTAAAATTTCTAATAGCTTGATATAGTTCTTTTTTATTTTTGGTATTAACTCCACGAAGATATAGGAGTTTACCTGTAGTCCTGAATATGTTTCCAAGTGTGTCAAAATAATGATCATAATCTGAATTTTCTTGTTCTACTTTTAATTCTTGAGAGTAACGGTTCACTGTTTCAACGTATAAAACATCAGCTTGTACAATATCATTTTCATTAAAGGCGGATGCTGCTCGTGTCTCTTGTACTCTTGCATCTAACCTTGAAATAAGACGATTTATATGATTTAACCATCGTGAGTAAAGGTCAGGAAACTCTGATTGTGTTTCAGAGATAGAAGATTTGAGCTTAAGATAGGAGGTTTGAGCTTTATCATACCTACCACTTAGAAACATGAATTCAGCATTATTGAAGTTTCGAATATGCTGTAAAATTCGAGTAAAAAAATTCTGATTTGGAACAGTTTTTTCCACAAGTATTTCTCCCAGCTGGTCACACTCAGAAACCACCTTAACAGTATCTTCGGTAGTTAAAGGATATTTTTGTGCTAATAATCCTTCAATTTTTGGTTCTAAGTTGATATTTATCATTATAAAAGCTCCGATAAATTTAATTTCGAACAGGGAGTTGAGAATTATGTATTTATTTAAAGAACTATTTTCAAAATTTGAGTGTTTAAAGGGTTCATTTCATTTTGGGATAAAAAACATTTTCATATAATTACTAGAGCAACGTATTTTAGTCAAAAGGTGAATTCTATGACAGAATGGAGCTCTGAAGAAGGAATTACGGTAGAAGAAAAAGTTTATTATTACAGAAAAGCTGGAAAAATCGCGTATGAAGTTTTACATACAGTAAAAGACATGATAAAACCTGGAGTACCAGTGATTAATATTTGTGAAGCTGCTGAAAAACTAATCATGGAAAAGGGAGCTGATGGATATGGTTTTCCGACTAATGTTTCAATAAATAATTTAGCAGCACATTTTTCAAGCCCATTCGGAGATGAAAGCGTGATTCCAAGAGAAGGTGTAGTGAAGTTTGATATTGGTGTTCACGTAAATGGGTTTATTGCAGATACAGCAATTACGCTAGTTCTATCACCAGAGCTGAGTGAACTTCAGAAAGCAGCAGAAGAGGGTTATAAGGCAGGGATGGAAATAGTACAGGTAGGAACATTACCCTCTGTCCTTGGAAAAAGAATTGAAGAAACCATAACAAGTTATGGTTTTCGTCCCATCAAGGAATTAACTGGACATCAGCTTGGAAGATATGAACTACATGGTGAAAAACGATTACCAAGTGTGAGTATTCCATATGATCCTGTTGAATCTACTCTGAAAGAAGGTGAAGCTTTCGCTTTAGAAACTTTTGCTACTACTGGATCAGGAAGCATCCATGAAGTATCAGGAACAAAATATATCTATATGCTCTTACCTAAAAGAATTGCTATTAGAAATCCTATTTCCAGGAAAATTTATTCAACAATCTATTTAAAGTATAAAATCCTTCCATTCGCGGAAAGATGGTTAACCTCTTACGATGAATTTAATCAATCTAGGGTTCGATTTACCCTTCGACAGTTACTAACTGGAGGAGGTGCAGTAGCTTACCCTCCATTAGCTGACGAAAAAGGAAGTTACGTAGCTCAACACGAAAATACGTTTATAATAACAGAAGAAGGAGAAGTAATTGTATCAACACAACCTCCATTTGATTTTGAGATTCCCGAGAGTCTAGTTGGGAAAAAGAGTAATGAAGATATAAATTAGGATTTAAACCTTTGAAATCCGATTTTCTTGATTTTTCTAAATGATGAGAAATCCTAGTGAATTTAATTTTATTAATTAAGTTCAATAACTAATTAATACTTAGAATTTGTATTAATTTTATTAGTTTCTAGAAATAGCATATAATTATCTGGGGAATAACTAACTGTGAATATTAATGAGCTTGAAAATATATTATATAATCTCTTTGAAAATGATTTGATCTCGAAAACAGCGTTTGATACCTCGATCAAAGATTTAAGATTAATACCATCAAGTCCTAACTTCCCAATAAATCCTTTTCTCGAAATGTTTGAGTTAATTAAACTGGATCGAAATATAAATGAAATAAAAGAATTATTAAATAAGTTGGAATCACAGATAGAGGAGACTGCCAACGCTTGGGATACAGGAGACCTATCGAAAGAGACAACAAAAGAATTAATACAAAAATATGTCAATGAAAAGAATCAATTATTGAAAATAGAGAACTTGGTTCAAAATCGGTTAAAGCATAAATATACAAGCTTGAAAATATTAGATCATAGTTATTTTTTAGACATGGACGAATTCTTAACAATAATTCTAAATGAATCAACCCATGCACGGGTTACAGAATTTGTAATTGAGTTTCAAGAAGTTTGGCGGAGATGTTCTGAAAATATTATTCTTACCAAGGATATAATGAAACCTGAAGAAATTGATGAAGTCGAAATTGAAATCTTGAATAGCCTTATATCTCCAATAAAAGAATCATACCATTTGAAATTAGATCTTCATGAGCTTATTCCACCTATTAAACCAATAAAAGAAAAAGATCCCCTTTTTTCTTCAAAAACTAAAGAAATTTCAACAGATATTGTAGATGAACCAAGAAAAACCATTGATTCAAAACTGGAATATGAACCTTGGGACTATACTGGTGAAGTTATCTATATAGAAAAGGAACCAGTTGGACTAGTAAGACCTCCTATTGTAGTAAATAATGCTATTTATCTGCCTATTGTTAAAGAAAAACCACTAGATGCCACTAAACTAAAAGAAAAATATGAAACTTTATTGAAAAATGCAGGAATAGATATTACTACATCGACTATCCATCAAATTAGTGAATTAATAGCTCAAAAAGTTGAAGTGCCCGTCTCATTCGGTTTACAACCATCAATTTTTAATAAGTGGATAAATCTACTTAATATCCAAGTTCCACCTGAAAAACCTGAATTAATTAAAGTAATGTTCATTAGTTATGGGACAATTAAGGGAATGAATACTAAAAATGTAGCAGTAAAGTCTGAGGATTTAATACAATTGGAAGTATCAGCATGGATTCCTGCTCCAGGGAAAATTAATGTAAGTAAAATTGATATTGGTTCATTAGTAACTGGTATGGCTGGATCAATTTTCGGAATAATTAAAGGTGTGATTTCTTCTTCCCCTTATGGTCAAGCATTAATAATCCAACGCGAAATTCCTCCTTCAAAGCTTCTAGAAATCTTTCTAATAGGCTTGGGAAAGAGAAATCTATCCGAATACCGTATTTACGTTACTAAAGAGTTTAATATAGGTGAAAGTGAAGTCTTTAGCCCTGAAACATTATGGAAGATTAATAACAAAGAAAGATTTTTAATTTCTCCACATGAAATTGTAAGTTCTTATTATACTGTCCTACCTTCAGCTGCTTTCAAGTTTAAGAGGAAAATTGAAGCAAAGATTGGGGTTTATTTCCATTCAATAGCAGAAACCTTTCGCTATCTTATTGGCAAACCTATTTTCATTGATGATAAATATAAAGGTATTATTTACGGATTTTTTGTTAATAATGCTGAATTTTTTATCCTATGGACCGCTAAAGATTCAGTGGAACTTATAAAGGAAATAGGACGTAAATCTTCTGATCAATATGTTGAACGATTTCAAAGACGAGTTTCAATGGCATTGGCAATCCCTCCAGAAGAAAGTTTATGGCCAAATAATCTTGCACGGTATTTTTTGAATTTTATTTGGATGGAGGAAGATTTATCTCTAAAAAATGCAATTGATCTTATCGAATCACGATTCTCATTAAATCGTGTTTCATTTTCATCCATTACTGAAATTTCAAAGAATGGAGCAAAATGCAAAACCTTCCTTGGATAAAGAAAGACGGTAATGATTTATTGGTCAATATTCAAGTTAAAACTCATCATTTTTCAAATGAAATCGAGATTAATCAGGATTTTATGATAATAAAGATTAAAGCAGCTCCAATTAAAGGTAAAGCTAACAAGGAAATTATAAAACTCCTTCGAAGACAATTTAAGACTGATATTACGTTAGAAAGTGGTTCAAAAAGACCGAATAAAGTAATACGGTTTAAAAACATATCATTTGATGAATTTATGCTAAAAATATCCACCTTTTTCCCAGAATCAATATCAAGGAATAGAAGTAGATAAATTCGAGGAAATTCTTTTTGGTGATTGCCATAAAGGATTAGTTTGATGAAATTTCTTTAAACAATACATTACGTATTCTTTGACCGTGTAATTACTAAATCCTTAAAATTAAGATTATAGATGGAAAAAAAGGGGAAATTATTGGAATTTAATTTCACCCATCATCTTACGTCGTGCTATTAGCTCTTCAACAACTTCAGGGTTTGCTAATGTCATAACATTGCCGATCTCCTTCTGTTCTGCGACAGCTTTAAGTACTCGTCGCATTATTTTCCCAGAACGAGTTTTAGGTACAGCATTTGAGAACATAATAACCTCTGGATAAACAGCTGGCCCAGCTACACTACGAACATGATTTTGAATATCTTTTTTCATTTCTTCACTAGCTTCGTCATCGTTCATAAGAGTAATATATGCAAAAATTGTTGAACCTTTTACGGGATGAGGATAGGGGATTACGGCACTTTCAGCTACTTTTGGATGGGAATTAATGGCTGCTTCGACCTCTGCAGATCCTAATCGATGACCAGAAACTTTGATCACATCATCAGAGCGACCAAGAATGAAATAATATCCTTCTTTGTCAATAAGAGCATAATCACCAGTGACATAATAGCCTTCGAATTGAACTAAGTAAGTACGGACGAATCGATCATGGTCATTCCAAACGGTTCGCATCAACCCAGGCCAGCTTTTATCATAACAAAAATAAGCTTGGGTGTTTGGCTTGGTTACTTTATTTCCTTCTTCATCTAATAAAATTGGATTAATGCCAAAGAACGGGAACGTACATGATCCTGGTTTCATAGGAGTTATAGCGCCTAGGTTTACCATCATATAGGATCCTGTTTCAGTTTGCCAATAACTATCAACAATGGGCCTTCCGACTGGCTTTTCTCCACTTGTTCCTTTGCCTACGATGTCCCAATACCATTTCCATTCAGGCCAATTACAAACTTCCCCAACGGTACCTAGCATTTTCAATTTTGAAAGATCCCATTTTGTTACATTTTCATTCCCAAGTTTTTGTAATGCTCGTATTGCTGTAGGAGCTGTATAAAAATGAGTGACACCAAATTTTTCACAAATTTCCCAGAAACGTCCTCCATGAGGCCAAGTTGGAACACCTTCATAAAAGATTGAAATTGCTCCTAAAGCTAAAGGTCCATAGATGATTTCAGTGTGACCTGTAATCCAACCAATATCAGCGGTGCAATACCATACATCCCTTGTTGCAGGTGTTTCTCCTTTAAGATCAAGAAGACACGAGTAATCCCAAACATAATAATTAGTAGAGATACCATATACAAGATAACCTGCTTGAGTATGAACTACCCCTTTAGGTTTTCCAGTGGTTCCGCTTGTGTAAAGAATAAATAAAGGATCCTCTGAATCCATGGGTTCCGGTTTACATAAATCAGATTGTTTTTCTGCAAGAGCAAGAAAATCTACATCCTTTTCATAGTGATAAACTTCCCCTCCAGTAAGTTTAATTACAGCCACTGTTTCAATTGAGTCACAAGTTTCAATTATTCCTTTTAAATTGTCTTTCATGGGACGATTTTTACCTGCTCGTCTTACTTCATCCGAAACAACCAAAACTTTACATTCAGAGTCATCAATTCTATCCTTGACGGATTCCGCACTAAATCCACCAAATACAATAGAATGTATAGCACCAATTCGTGCACATGCTAGCATAACAGTAGCTAGGACATCAATCATAGGTAACCAAATGCAAACTCGGTCTCCTTTTTTTACTCCAAGCTCTTTCAAAGCATTAGCTGCCTTATTCACTTCACTTAGTAGGGATTTATAAGTAAATTTTCTAACACTATCATCTTCACCCATCCATATTAGAGCAAGTTCATCTCCGTATCCTTTTTCTACCCATCTATCAAGGCAGTTATAGGTGACATTGAGTTTACCACCTTCAAACCATTTTCCTACAAAGTCTGATTCACCTTTTACAGGAGGTGTCCAAACTCGTTTGTATGGGGAAAACCATTCTACCTTTTTTGCTTCTTCAGCCCAGAATTTTTCAATATCTTCAACAGATTCTTTCCATTTCTTTTGATAAGCTTCCATATTTGGGATCCGTGCTTTCTTTGCTAATTCTGGTAAGGGATAATATTTCTTTGCTTTTTCTTTCTCTGTTTTTGTTTCTTCTGACATAATATCGCCCATTCGTTAGTTTATCATTACATTTCGTGAAAATTCAAATTAATAAATTTATTTACAGGGGATTTTACTTCCCTGCAATCTGATTCAAAGCATTTTAAGAAATTTATAAGAAGTTTATTTCTCAATTAGTAATTAATATGTAATTAGCTATAGGATCATCTTAATTTCAATATTTCTGACAGACTAAATTCACTGTTTTTTAACTGAGTTTTTTATAAATACTACTTGAAGGCATGATTGATTCAAGAAAAAAAGGTGATAATTAATAAAAAAATAAGGGAAAGCGTCAAAACTTCTGACGCTAAAATTTTCTAACCTAAAAATTATTTTCTGGCTAAGTATTCAGCTACGACAGCTAATGCAACTGCAAGAAATGCCAATAATCCCAGTAAAGGAAATGCATCCTTATAAGGTAAAATACCAGCAATAAAAGGTCCTAAAGCCCCTGCGATCCCATAAGCTGTAAATATTATCCCATAATTTCTTCCAAGATTTTTAGTACCAAAATAATCATCTGTAGCTGATGGGAAAAGTGCGAAGTTCCCACCGAAGCAAAAACCAATAGTACAGGCCCCAATGAGCAGGAATAAGTATTCAGTTTGAATACCAAAGAAAAACATTGCCACACCAAGGGTTCCAAACATTAAAATCATTGTTATTATTCGTCCAAGTCGATCAGAAACAGCTCCCCAAACTATTCGACCTGCTGAATTGAAAATAGCTAATAACGATCCTGCTGTGACTGCAAGAACACTATATTCAAGAATTCCTTGATCAGATAAGGTATTTCCTATAAAAGTAGTAACATTTCCAATAGTCATAAGTCCCGCGCTCGCAGCAAGTATAAACATGCCCCAAAGAAGCCAAAATTGCGGTGTTTTTATCATTTCCAATGGTTCATAATCTTTTTTACCTTTGATTGTCATTTTTGTTGATTGAGAAGTAAACCCTGGAGGAGTCCAACCTTTGGGAGGATTTTTAAGATATTGAGCAGAAGGTACAACAGTTAGAATGAATATTAATCCGAGTATCCAAAAAGCAATACCGATTTTTCCGTTCCCGATTGATAAAATTAAAAATTCCTCAATATAAAGCAAGAAAAATGCTCCTAGGCCAAATCCTGCTACTGCAACACCTGTTATAAGTCCTTTGTAATCAGGGAACCATTTTACTAAGGTAGCTATTGGACACACATATGCGAAACCTATTCCCACACCACTGATTACGCCATATGAAATTGCAAGCCAGATGAATCCAAGGAGTTGGTCTCCTTGAGCAATTATATCAACAAATCCTGCAAGCAAATATCCTACTCCAAGGAGAATTCCTCCAATAGTAGCTACTTTTTTAGGACCTACCCGATCTTGCCATCTCCCTGCAAAAATCATAGCAATTGCAAAGAATGCTAATCCGAATGTAAAGGGTAATTGAGTTAATAACTTTTCCCAAACATATACGCCACTAGCACTGTTCAAAGCAGTCTGAAATTTTGACCAAGCATAAATCGATCCGAGACAAAGTTGAATTAAAACTGCTGGAATCAAAATTGCTGGAATTTTTATCGTAATGTAACGATTTATTTCCTTTTCTTCATTCAAACTAAAATCACCATTCAATACAAACTTGGAAGGTCATTTTTAGAGGTTTTAAGACCTGAGACCCAAGAATTTGGAGAAGTATAAATATTTAAGGATATTTTTGATTAAAAAGTGGTTACAATTTAGTATTAGCATATCTTCTTATTCAATTTACCAAGAAGATAAGTTGAATTGACTTGAATGGGTATTTCTAGTTTAAAGCAGAATGAAAGGTTCGGAAGATTGAATTAAACTAATCCTAGTTTTTGGAAATCAAAAATTAATCTCCTACGTTCTTCCCAAGCGTCTCGAATTGCAGATAGATCATCTAGGATTTCATTAGTGATTCTACTACTATCAGAAAGCATCCCGCTTTCGATCGAATCGTTAAATTTATTTATTTTATCTTTAAGTCTGTCTATAATATCAAAAATAGTATTTTCCAGAGTATAAAGGTAACTCAAATCAAATTCTTTAATTACGTTTGAATCGAAGAACGTACTTATTCCATAATCAGTATTGTCTAGTAATAATCGTAAATCAGAAAAACTTGACACTAG
>NZ_CDLCQJ010000002.1:0-7480 GCF_975850365.1 Candidatus Hodarchaeum mangrovi
GATGTCAAAAAAATTGTTACTACAGGATTTGGACGAAAAAATTTCCTTTTAGATCATATAATTCCTTCAAAAATCACTGAAATTAGCTGTTCAGCTAAGGCAGCAAATAACATTTATCCAGATAAAGCACTTACAATCATCGATATTGGTGGACAAGACACCAAAATAATTAAAGTACGCGATGGAAAACGGACTAGTTTTAAAATGAATAGAAAATGTGCCGCGGGTACAGGTACATTTTTAGAAGAACTAGCATTAAAGCTAAGAGTATCATCTACTGATCTAAATGGACTAGCTAATAATTCATCGAATCCAGAAAATATAAGTAGCTATTGTACTGTTTTTGCAGGCACAGAAATTTTAACTCGTATAAGAGAAGGAGCAAAAATAGAAAATATGATTCGTGGGGCATACCATTCAATTGTCAAACGGGTTATTGAGATAGATACAATTGATGATGACGTAGTGTTGACCGGCGGTGTAGTTGCTCATAATCCTGTCATTATTGATATTTTTAAAGCAGAACTAAGTAAAATAGTATTGGTACCTCCCTCTCCACAATTTTTTGTAGCATTAGGTGCAGCATTATTCGCTGTGGAATTTGATTCATAGATAAATTTTGCACGATATTTATTTAAATCATGAATCTAAGGTAATATATTCGATTCTTGATATGTCATGGAGATTAGATGATTTACGAATCGATGATTTCTTATAAAAAATTTCAGGGAAAAGGAAATTTATTCAAGCTTATTAGTTGAAAATGTGATAATTATGAGTCTAGAAAAGTATAAGGTTGCAATTATAGGAGCAGGTCCATCAGGTGGTATTCTTGGGGCTTTCTTAGCACAAAAAAATATTGAAGTTACCCTTGTTGATATCTGGAAAGATCACATAAATGCCATCCGTAATCATGGGCTTCAAATCATGGGGGTATCAAACTTGAAAATTCGCTTTGATGAAGATCATCTGAAGACATCTACACTGGAATTGAAAAGTATCGATGCAAATCTTATTTTTATCTGTGTTAAAACGCCTTATCTTAAAAATGTTGTTCAAGATTTAAAAAAAGTAATATCCGAAGAAACTTTTGTCGTAATACACCAAAATGGAGCTGGAAATGAGGATATTCTTGTTGAAACGTTCGGAGCTGGAAGATCTTTCAGAGACGTTATCAATTATGCTGGGAATATTCTTAAACCTGGTATCATTGATATGACGTTCTTTAATCCACCAAATTATGTAGGAGCAGTACTACCAGAAAAAAATGATATAGCTCGCAGTATTGCTCAATTAATCTCTTCATCAGATTTTAAAACCGAATTTCACGAAAATATCCAACATGCAGTGTGGAAAAAAGTGATTTTAAATGCTGCCCTTGCTCCTGTTTGTGCAATAACTGGACAAACCATGCGAGAAGCCATGGAGTTTGAAGAGACAAATAACCTTGCCAGTGGAATTATTAAAGAAGGAATTAAAGTAACAGAAGCGATGGGTATTCAATTTGGTTCAGATTTTCATGATATATGTATGAACTACTTATCCAAAGGTGGACACCATAAACCCTCAATGCTAGTAGACATTGAAAACAGGAATCCAACTGAAATAGAATTCTTAAATGGAAAAATCGTCGAATTAGGAAAAAAATTCAATATTCCTGTTCCATTAAATGAAGCAACAACTACTTATGTTAAAGCACTTGAATCGAAGTATTGAATTGCCTTATTTAAATAAAAATACATTTATTAGATTAGAATTACATAATTGGAGATATTTAAAAAGGGGGATCTAATTGATACAACCGAGGAGGTACCAAAAAAGATTTTAACCTAATCGAAATTTCTAATAGCATAATAATGAGTCTTGAATATACTAGCTTCTTTTTTTCTGGTTTTATCTCCTAAAGTCAAATTTATAATAAGATTTTTAGTATTTGGGTTGGACTCTTTGTATTTTTAGCTTAATACTAACCTTCTATCCAAATATTGCTTTTAAAAAGCGAGGAAGAGTTACGAAGGGAAAATCATACATCCATACAACAATAATAGTAAATGATGGAATTTATGGACTGATTTGACATCCTTTATACATTGGAGTTATTATGTCCTCTTTTTCTATATCAGAAAGAGATAGTTCAACATCTTCTATTAAGTAATAGAATGTTAAGAATCTTATTAATGGTGGAATTGTAAAAGAAAAAGCATCATTCCAACTCCCAGTACCATAAAGAAGAATTGTCTGATTTCATACCAAAATCCCCCCCTTTGATGAAGTTCTGGGTATAGATCTGTAAGAGAAATATAAAGAAAACTCGCAGCTGCAATTGCCATAGCATAAGGAATAGCATCATTGATAATAACCAAACCATAGTAAGCTAAGATTGCTACTGGTAAGGTACTCAAACTAGACAGAGTATTCATCAATAAAGCTTTCTTTCTTGAATAACCTGCATTAAGTAAAATAGCAAAATCTCCAACTTCTTGAGGGATTTCATGAGCGATTACTGAAATAGCTGCAGTAATACCAATAGGTATAGAAACCAAGAAACTTGTCGCAATGATAACACCATCAGCAGCATTGTGAAAAGCATCTCCGATGAGAATCATAGATGCCACTGTTCCATGAGTTCTACACTCCGTCTCATGACAGTGTCGCCAGATAATAATTTTTTCGAGAATAAAAAATAGAATGATACCCATTAATACTGTTATTAGAATCGTATGGGAATCTGTGTGTTCAATAGCGTGTGGTATTAGGCCCATTAAGGCTACAGTGAGAAGAGTTCCACTAGCATAAGCAATTAAGCTGGGTACAAGGATTTCCTGAATCTGTTCTCCAATTCGTAAAAAGATCGCTGCTATGAAAATAGCTCCGACACTCCCTAACAGACTAAATGATATAATCCATAATATAAGCATTGTGCCTCACATTTTCTCTTAGGAATTCTTTGAACGAAATTATTCACTTTCCTTTCAAATGTATCAGATCCTTAATTTTTATCCACATCTCATTTAATGGTGTTTTCAACTCGCCAATATTTTGTTCTAAAAGAGTTTTCCCATTGACCATTGCAGTGTAGATTTCTAAATTGTAAGGAATCTCCCCTAATATGGGGATAGCTTCTTTTCTGCAAAATTCAATAATAATACTTCGTTGTTCTTTATTTATACTTGCTTTGTTAATAATAACTGCTATAGGTATATTAAAAAACCGAACAAGATCGATTGTTCTTTTCATATCGTGAATAGCAGTTATTGTCGGTTCAACCACAATAATGACTAGAGTCGCATTTTTCAAAGCAGCAATTACTGGACAACCAATACCAGGACTTCCATCAACAACTATGAGTTCTTTATTAAGTTGATTAGCTTTTATATGACTCTTTTGAATCACTTCAGTTACTAATTTTCCTGAATTCTCTGCACCAATGTCTAAAAGTGCATGAATAAAGGGACCAAATCTTGTTTTAGCTTCATATATCATCCCTGAAAGTTTTGTTTCTATATTTATTGCCTTAGTAGGACAAATCCAAATACAAGCACCACAACCTTCACATTTGAATGCATTAATTTCGTAATCGGTCGTGATTGCATCAAAATGACAAACTTCAACGCATTTTCCGCAATTGACACATTTAAAACCATCTTTTATTGCTAATTTGCCACTTAGAAATCGCTCTGAAGAAATATTTTTAGGATTTAGTAATAAATGAAGATCTGGTGCATCCACATCACAATCTGCCATCAATGAAATTGGAGATGATAATTGGGCGAGTACTGCAACAATGGTTGTTTTTCCAGTCCCTCCTTTCCCAGATAGAATCGTAATTTGTTTCAACGCTCTTCTTGTCAATCTCTTGCCTGCCAAATATGTTTCCATAATTTCCCAAAAATTGAATCGAATTTCTTACTTGATCCAATAAGTGGAAGCCCATGAGAATATAAATACAAAATTTCATTGTCGTGAGGTATTTCTGATAATAAATTATACCCCTTTTTTTCCACCAATCGGATAATACGATTATCTCCGACATTAGAACGATTATTAACTATCCCAAAGGGAATTTTAAGCTTTTTTACAACTTCTATTGCAATTTTTAAATCATGTTCCCCTGCAGGGGTAGGTTCTGTCACGAGAATAACAAAATCAGTTCCTGAAAGTGCTTCAATGACTGGACATGCTGATCCAGGTGGTAAATCTAGGATTATGTGATCAGTGGTTTCTTTGAAAGCAATTTTCTTCATTTCACGTATAATTGGAGTAGCTAGAGCTTCTCCTACTCTTAAGGTGCCCTCATAGAAACTTAAATTTTCAGAAATATTCGATAAATGGTTTTTATTTTTTTCAATTGTTCCCAATCTATGAGATTTCTCTGTTATTGCATTAGTAGGACATGCTAATGTACATAATCCACATCCATGGCATAATTCACTAAAGATCATGACTTGCTGAGGAAGAACAGCTAGAGCATTAAATTCACATAGGTTAGCACAAAGTCCGCAATATGTACAAGCTGATGTGTTCACCATAGGTCTTAAAATATCCACATGTAAATAATGAACCATTGAACACTGAAGAAAGAGGTTATCATTAGGTTCCTCAACATCTAAGTCAAATAAAGCTACTTTATTTGTTTCTGCTAGATAAAGGGCTAGATTTACCGCGATTGTAGTTTTTCCAGTCCCTCCTTTCCCAGAAGCCACACAAATAATCGTAAATTTACCCCCTAATTATGATGCTCATTTCCATGTCCTGTACCTTCTCCTTGGTATTTATGTTGTTGGCAAGCCTCTTTATCGGTAGCTATTTTCAGCTTATGGGTATTATATTGTTCAATAGCCTCTTTAACAGTTCCCTGAGCTCCAACATAAATTTCAATCCCAAATTGCTCAAACAATTGAATTGCCCGATGTCCAATTCCACCACAGATCATAATATCTACATTATATTCACGAAGAAGCCTTGCTGGCAGCTCAGTTCCTCCTCGATGGGTAGAGGAATTTTCAATAATTTCAACCTCGTTATTACTGTCATCAAATATAGTATAACTTGGTACCCGTCCAAAATGGTATCCGACTTGATCATCTAGCCCACCTTTTGCTTGTGAAGGAATACATAATCGCATTTTTCCTTACCTCGATTTATATCTTCTAAAAATTCCTCTGTCTTTTTCCCTGACCTTGGTTTATACGATGGCCTATACCACGTTCTAAACCTGAATTAAAATCCTGGACTGAGTTTATCTCGGTTAATTGTTCATCTAGAAATGCATCGATATTCTGCTGAATTGAACCACCAATTCCTGTATAAACCTTTATTCCAGCATTATTTAAAACATTCCATGCTTTTGGACCTATTTGAGGAGCTATAACTGTTTTCACATGATTGTCAATCATTAATTGAGCTGCTTGTATCCCAGCGCCTCCAGCAGCGTTCTGAGCCGCATTAGGAAGAACCTGATCTACTTTTTGTTCCTTTATATCATAAATTATAAAGTATGAACATCGTCCAAATATGTGAGAAAAAGGTTGTAAAAGATCAGCTCCATTCGATGGTAAACCAATTTTCATTTTAACACCTCATATAAAATTTATATTAAAAACAGAATTTGATTCGCTTCTTAAATGAAAATTAGGATGAACTCCATTAAATTCACAATTTTCACTCTTCTGAACGCAAATAATATCATCAGGAAATGGCCATGTGTACCCAGATTTATCCAAATGAAAAAAAAATATTTGATTGGATGCTAATCCATGAACCACAATTTTGATAGTTTGCTGATAGGCTTCTTCAATGTATTGGAAAATTATTGATTTTGAAATGTTCATCATTTCTCCTACTTTTCGTTGTAACAAACCCTCCAAGTCAGCTAGACGAAGGGTCTCTGCCTCATGAAGAGTAATTAGTATCTCAATATCAATTTCTAAAAATGGGATATCTTGCTGTTTAAAACACGGAAAATTGGAATCAGTGCATGTTGTTCGTGGAATTTCTCCTCTTATTCTAAATGCCAATTCTATCAAATTCATGAAGCTATTTTGCATCATTATTCAAAAACTTTATGAATATATATGCAAAAATAAAATATGGATTCAACTATCCTTACTCAAATATTAAGGGTAGAATTCGAATGAAAAAATAGAAAATTTGCCCCTTTTCATACAAAATAGGATAAAAGAATACCAAAATGGAATATTAAAGTGATAATAATGGGATTTAAAGAAACTTATGAAGCAGTAAAAGCAGATCTTTCCATTGGGGAGAAAAACTTCAATGTCATTGTAGAATCTCAACCTGATGGAAGCTTCCTAGCTAAAATGGGAGAAGATTTTCAATCTATTTTTGATGCCCCTCCAGGGCTTGGAGGAAACGACCTCGGTCCCTCGCCGCTCCTAGGGATTCTTGCTACTATAGGAGCTTGCATTGGTGCTGTAACTAAATTTTGGAGTCATATTTTAGATGTCCCTATTGATAATATTAAAGTCTTCTCACGAGGTCATATAAACTTAGCTGGTATTTTTGGGACTGATGATGCAAACTATAAGGGAATGTATGATAAACTAGAGCCAATTGTTGAACTTAAAACTTCAGCACCAAAGGAAAAAGTAGATGAGCTTATGGAACAGGTATGGAAGCATTGTCCGATTATTAACAATTTCAACGGCGAATCTGGATTACAATGGCGATTAAAGATAAAATAATTTACCAATAAAATTAAATAACCTCTCACTCCTTTTTTTATATACTTGAAATAGCATTCGAAATTGACCCCTTTAGCATCTAAAAAGTTTAAAAAACAGCTAAAACAAAAAATAAATGTTTATTAGAAATGGAGTGAAAAAAAATACCACGTCCAAGAAGTTCAAGAATTATTAAGTGTGATCCTGAACATCCATATTTTAAACCACGTGGAATTCCTTTAAAAGATATTGCTGGTGTTGTATCTATTACTCTTGAAGAGCTTGAAGCAATTCGTTTATCTGATATGGAAGGTTTGTCACAAGAAGAAGCTGGTAAAGAAATGGGCATTTCACAATCCTCAGTTTCAAGACATCTTGAAGAGGCCCATCGAAAGATTGCTAAAGCTTTAGTATTGGGGTTTGCGATTCGGATTGCTAATCAAGTAGATTTTTTCCATTGTGATAAATGTGGACACACATGGAAATTTGAAGAATCATCTTCTGTTCAAGATTGCGAGAGGTGTAAATCAACGGATATTCATATTCACATTCACTCTGATTCTGGCTCTCAAACTTCCCCATAAAGTTCTGTGTTAAAAATATTGACTCTTCAGTTCCTACATTGCCAAAGATCCAAGATACTCTTCTTATAACTAGGATGGAAAAATTTTTTGGAGATAAACAATGAGGTAAATGAAATGCTCTTCTTACTGCCCTATGAGGAAGACTCTTAATTTTATCATACAAAAGGATAAATCATAATTTGTAACGTCTATTCCTTAAGATTCTATGATATA
>NZ_CDLCQJ010000003.1:0-43309 GCF_975850365.1 Candidatus Hodarchaeum mangrovi
CAGATTCTCCTGTAGTACTAGCTACAACAACAGTCTTGATTTTTAAGGTTTCAAAGGTATTTCTTACTAATTCAAGCGTTTGATGAGTGTTTAATTTTCCCACTTTTTCGAAATACGTGGTTGAAAGATTCATCGGAATTCATTTCTCAATTATTTTCTCAAAAATTATAAATTTATGGTAGGAGTACGAGGGAGAAAATGGTAGATCAGGGAAAACAAAAATTACATAGTTTTTTAGGGATCAAAATAACCCCCTCTAATTTAGAACAGCATATCTGGGATAGTTTAAAGTTTTTAAAAGGTTTTGAGAATAAAAAAGAATCTAAACATTTAATAATAGGATTATTGTTTTTAAAAAGACTTAATGATCTTTTTTCTGAGGTAGAACGAGAAAAGAAAAAGTCTGGAGATACATCTCCAGCCTGGGGCAATATAGCGGGAATAGATTTCTATATTCCCCCTGAGGCACGTTGGAGGAGGCTAAGAAAGCGCGATACAAACCTTGGATCATTTCTAAATAAGTCTTGCAAAATCATTGAAGATAATAATGAATCTTTAAAAAATATCTTGACTATATTCAATTTTGATATTAAAGTTAAGAAAATAGACAGAATTTTACTTAATTTGATAAATCATTTTGATGCTTTTAGCTTAGGAAATCAAGATTTAGAAAATCCAAGTGTTTTAGGGCAAGTCTATCGAAATTTATTAGTCAAATTTGAAGAGTCTATTGGGACAAAAAATTCCTCTCTTACACCTCCTACAGTAAATGATTTACTTGTAAAATTGCTCAATCCTAAGGAGGGAGAATGGATCTGCGATCCAGCCTTAGGAGTTGCAGGGACTTTATTTCAATGTATTGAGTATATAAAAGCAGAAGGAGGTAAAACTGAAGGTTTACACCTTTATGGTCAAGAAAAAGATTTAGAAACATTCGCCTTGGCAAAAATACACCTTTTACTAGATAATATGCATACAATCAGAATTGAAAAAGGTAATTCTCTTTTTGATCCCAAGTTTATGCAAGGAGATCAACTCCTAGAATTTGATTTGGTACTAACTCACCCTCCCTTTAGAATAGGAGGATCATGGCAGCAATTAGCTAGCGAAGATCCTTTTGAACGATTCCAGTTTGGTATACCTTCTTCACATTATGGAAATCTAATGTTTTTACAACATTTACTGGCAATTTTAAGACCCAATGGTCGACTTGGAGCAGTATTTCCACCAGGGGTCTTATTTCGAGGAGGTGAGGAACGAAAAATTCGTAAAAAGCTTGTTGAGCAAGATTTGATTGAAGCAATAATTGGTCTTCCCCCCAATCTCTTTTATGATTCCAAAGTTGCTGCGTGTATTCTAATCCTATCTAAATCCAAATTAAAAGAACGAAAAGGAAAAATATTATTTATAGATGCCTTCAATGATGTTATCGAATCTAATCCTCAAAATTTTCTTAGTCAGCATTCAATTGAAAAAATTGTTTCTACTTTCAAACAATTTCGAACAATTAAGGATTATTCCCAATTAGTTACCATTAAGGAAATAATAAATTATTCCTTTAACCTTAATATTCCCCTCTATATTGAGAAATCTCTACAAGATGAAATAATTGATTTATCATTGAGTAAAGCTAATCTATTACATTTAGAGATGGAAAGGTCACATTTAAGCCAAGAGGTGATTAATGTCCTTTCAGAGCTCGACAGCTTTAAAGAACCTGAGGAGGGGAATCTTCCAGCAACTTGGTATTCGTTGAATTTGGGTGAAATGATAGAACTTCAAGATGGAAAGACAGTTAAATTGTCTAAAAATGGAAATATTGCGATAATTTCAGAGAAAAAATTTGGTGAATTTGGAACAGTTAAATGGGATAGCTTGGATTTTACAACACAGGATGGATTAGAAGATAATACGAAAGGACAAGTTCACTTGCACGATATTTTGGTTTCTAAAAGTGGAGAGACCACTGGAAATACAGTTTTTATCAAAGAACTCCCATATAAGCAATTATATGCCAATGAAAAAATTCTAATTGTTAGAACAAAGGATCCGAACAAATTAGAACAAAAATATCTATTTTATTTGCTCTCATCAGCTTTAGTACAAGATCAAATTAAAAAACGATTTTCTGGGGGTTCTCATGGAATAAATCCAGTGGATTTTAAGACAATAAGAATACCTATTCCTCCTCTGTCTGAGCAGAAAAGAATTACAAAGATTTTGAGTGTTGTAAATCAAACTCTCATAACAACAAAAAATATTTCCACTGAAACTGAAAAACTTACTATAGGATTAATGCAACAGCTCCTAACTGGTAAGATTCAGCTTCAGTAGAACTTCTTAATCAGCAATTTTTGAAATATCAATTCCTTTTGTCTCAGGGATAAGTTTTGGAACAAATACCATCAAGATATAAGCAATGATACTTAAAGACATCCCAAAAGCAAGTGCTCTAGCCCATCCAATAGGATCAATAAATTCTGAGACAGAAGGAGTCAAAGAATCAGAAATTATGCCAACAATGAATGCGCCCAGACCCAATGCTCTGGCTAGTGAAAAAATAATTGAAGTGGCTGTAGCACGCAACCTGGTAGGGAAAGTTTCACTGGACCAGATTCCAAAAACTCCATGCACACCAAAGGATGAAGTAAGAATTAATACAGCAGGAATAATTATAATAAGATCAAAGGTTACAAAATTTCCGATAATAAAAATAGAAATTCCAATAATTCCAATCAAAGAACATCCAATAAACGCATTTTGACGGCCAATATGATCACTAATCCATCCAGTGAAAAATAAAGCGAAACCTGCGACAATCATTATTACAAGCATAACCATTAATGCAAGAGTGTCTGCAGAGTCGACATTTCCTCCTGTAGTTTGAAGTTGATTGATAAAAACATATTCAAAGTATGTAGGAGCCCAATCTGCTAAAACATGATAAACAAACTCAGATAACCAGAATAAGAAGGTTAGGAGAATCATATATCTAAGCCATCGAGATTCTAATAATTCGGTGAACCTCACTCGTTCTATCTCAGGAGTTTCCTGTTTTACTTTTTCCCACATCTGAGACTCTGAGAGAGTGAGTTCAAGGTAAATTAAGAAGGGAACTGGGAAGAGGGCGGATAAGAAGCATAACTGCCAACCATATATAACAAAGGAGCCAAGAACTATGGACATTGGTTTAAGAATCATAGTGGTGATCACTGCACCAATGTAACCAACAACGAATGTCGCATGAACAAGTCCACCAGCCATTCCACGTTTTTTAGGGGAAAAACTCTCGGAAAGCAAGGAAAAGGATATTCCCCATGAAACACCAAGTCCAGAAATCATCCTTAACATTGCAAAGATTATAAAATTCGGTGCCAAGGGAGAAATAGCAGTAAATATGGAATCCCATAGGACAGAAATAAGTAAAACATTTTTACGACCAAATCGATCTGCTAAAAACCCAAAAAAGGCAGCACCAAAAACTGTCATGATGTATTGGGCACTCATGACAAAACCAAGCTCAGCTTTGCCTACATTATAGGCAGCCATTAAATCATTAGCTAATAATGACACCAACACTAATGCAAAGCCATCGTGTGCCCATCCAATAATTCCTGCAATAATTACGTTGAACTTCTGGGCTTTTTTTACTTCATACGACATTGAAAGACCTTCTTTTTCCTTAAAAACAAAGTTTTAACTCATCAACAATAGCTTGTTAAAAAGGATTTCTAGATCAATCTAAACTTGAGAAAAATAAGCTTCATGAATCTCTTGCATTAATACTAACCTGTTTTTCCTTCTGGAAGCCGAAACATAAGTATATTACATCAAGTGGGATTTATATTCACTTTATGATGGATATGACAAATCTATTCTTTGAGGTGTTATTTATAATACAAATTTCGATTGTACTTTTTAATACCCTACAATAAACTATTATCAAATTTTTAGAATAGCGAGAAAAAAACAGTATATCTATAAAATTTTTATAAATATTTGAAGTTCAATCAAAGGGATGATTTGAAAATGGATTTAGATGAGTTTCGAAAATATGGACACCAGATAGTAGACTGGATGGCAAACTATCTAGAAAATGTGGAAAATTTTCCCGTAAAATCGCAAGTTGAACCTAAAGAAATCTTAAACAAACTACCTTTAAATGCTCCAATGAAAGGTGAGTCTTTTAGTCAGATTTTTTCAGATTTTGAAGAAATCATTATTCCTGGAATTACTCATTGGCAAAGTCCCAATTTTTTTGGGTACTTCCCTGCCAATAGTTCTCCTCCCTCAGTACTTGCTGAAATGCTAACCGCAGCTATTGGTGCTCAATGCATGAGTTGGGTTACTTCTCCTGCTGCCACTGAATTGGAAGAACGTGTTATGGAATGGTTACGTGATATGATAGGCCTACCCAAACATTTTTGTGGAGTGATCCAAGACACCGCTTCAACATCCACTCTCTGTTCTCTGCTTACTGCCCGAGAAAAGCATACTCGTTACAAAGTAAATGAGTCAGGACTATTTGACCAAGGTATCTTAACAACTTACTGTTCAAGCGAGACTCATTCAAGTATTGAGAAAGCTGTAAAAATAATTGGATTAGGAAAAGAGAATTTAAGGAAAGTACCAGTTGATGCAAAGTATAGCTTACAGTCAGAAGCTCTCCAAGAAGCTATTGAGTTAGATATTGACAAAGGCATGAAACCTATGGCAGTTATTGCAACAATTGGAACTACAGGTTCCACAGCCATCGATCCTTTGAAAAAAATTGGAGAAATCTGTTCAAAATATAACATCTGGCTTCATGTAGATGCAGCATTAGCGGGGACAGCTTTGCTTCTGCCAGAAAAACGATGGATGATAGAGGGAATAGAATATGTTGATACATTTGTATTCAATCCCCATAAGTGGATGTTTACCAATTTTGATTGTTCAGCGTACTTCATCAAGGATCCCGAGGCATTAGTCCACACTTTTGAAATCTTGCCAGAATACCTTAAGACAACAGCAGAGGGTGTGAAAAATTTCAGAGACTGGGGATTGCAGCTTGGAAGGCGCTTCAGGGCTTTAAAACTCTGGTGGGTAATTCGACATTATGGAGTGGAAGGATTACAACAGAAGATTAGATATCATCTCAATCTTTCAGAGGATCTGAAGAAAAAAATTGAAACCTCGGGAGATTTCGAACTATTAGCTCCAGTACCGCTGAATACAGTCTGTTTCAGATATCATCCCCCTGATGTGTCTACGGAGGAAGAATTAAACCGAATGAATGAAGAGCTATTACAGAAAATAAACAAGACGGGGAAAATTTTCATGACACACACAAAATTAGATGGAAATTTTACTCTAAGATTTGTCATTGGCCAGACTGCGGTTCAGGAGAAGCATGTGGCCAAAGCTTGGGCATTAATACAAGAGCAGTCCCAAAACCTCTAGCTAGCTTTCTCATTTTAAGGAGGAGCAGGATAAATTATAATCAGGAGCATTATCGTCTAGATGGTAGTTTGACTAAAGTATGATTTTCGATGGCTGAGCTTTTATTGCGGATTACTACTTTCTCTATTTTATCTCCTTGTTTAAGTTGGTCAATTATTTCCTCATCATCAATAATATTTCCGAATACAGTATGAACTCCATCTAAATGAGGTTGTGGGGCTTTGACCAAAAAGAATTGCGATCCTCCAGTATCTTTTCCAGCATGGGCCATTGAAATCACTCCTCTTTCGTGTTTATGTCCTTTTTTCATGTTAATTTCTGTTTCACAAGGAATAACATATCCTGGGCCTCCTGTTCCTGTTCCATGTGGACATCCTCCTTGGGCTACAAAATTGGGTATCACACGATGAAAGGTTAAGCCATTATAAAAACCAGATTCTGCTAAAGAAACGAAATTCTTCACTGTATTGATCACAGAATCGTAAAATTCGATAACAATCTCCCCATACTTAGTCTGAATTACTGCTTGGGTCATAATCTAATCTCCAGAAATATTTTTACATCTTGGGATTTTCTTTTTTATCTTAATGATCACTTATTGACATTTTTACCACTAATTAATAATTTATTTACTTATAGGTTTACTCTTAAATTGTAAAATCTATTTCATTTAGATCATTATAGAAGAGAACTGGCATGAATTGGAACATTAGGCTAGCCTATATTCAAACGATAACAGGTGCAATTGGATTTGGAATCATACAAACCGCTTTTTCAGTATATGTATATTTATTGAGTGGGGAAGTAGGCATTCTTACTCCAAATCTAATATTAGGTAATCTTTTCACGACTTCAGGTCTTGCCTCCACAATATTCGTTTTCCCTTCAGGTTATTTTGCAGATAAATATCGTAGAGATTTTCTGATACGAATTTCTGTATTTTTTGGTATCTTAGGGCAGATCATTTTAATTTATTCAACGACAAAAGTTCCTTCTTCAGCTCTAGTACTTCTCTTCGTTGCGCAATTATTTGGGGGTCTGAGTTGGGGATTATCCGGTCCAGCTTCTCAGGCTTTGATTGCAGACAGTATTGAACCTGGTAATCGAAGTAAAGTATTTGCAAATATGCACTTTATCAATCTCGTGGCAGCTGCTGCAGGGCCCTTTCTTGCAGCTGCCTTAACGATTTTCCTAGGAGATAACTGGGAATTTAGTGTTCTACAAGTAATTATTTTCTTTGGTGCCTTTGCAAATATCATTGGAAATGCTGCAGTGATCTTTGCATCAGATGATAAAGCCTTAGTTTCAGTTCAGGAAAGAGGAAAAGAAAAAGTTTTATCCCAAGATGATCAGATTGAAGATATTGGAGTAAAGAAGAGCTTTCAGGTGTTTAATAAGAGTTTCGATATTTCTAGACCATCTTATGATTGGGTAGTCCCCATCACTATTGTTATAAGTGGAATAATCATTGGGTTTGGCGCTGGAGCTACTGTTGCATTTTTTCCTATTCTTTTTGCCAGTGAAACTATCGGATATGGATTAAAACCTCTTTTTACTTATTCAGTGGTTGGTATTACTAATATCGCAACAGGTATTATGGGTTTAGTTGCTCAACGGATGATAAAATTCTTTGGACGAATTATTTCTATGTTCTTAGTCCAAGGTTTAGCTATTATCTGCTTACTCGGATTAGTGGTAAATATATTTCTTTTTCAGAATCAAATAATAACATGGGAGCTCTCTGTGGTAATTCTTGTAGGTTTTTATCTTACTCGGAACGCTTTAATGAATGCTAGTGGCCCCATTTCTCGTAGTATTGTAATGGATGTGGTACCAGCATCCTCTCGGGCAAAATGGAATAGCTTAGAGACTTTGGCCTGGGGAATGTTCTGGAGTGTCTCTGCAAGCATTGGGGGATTTATTGTAGATACTTTTGGATTTATCTATGTATTTCTCTTTACAGCGACTCTTTATACAATAGCAACATCAATCTTATTGACCATTCGAAATCGTGTTCCTAAAGAGTCAGTGTTAAGTCAATCATACCAGTTAGGGACATTAAAAACACGTAACCGAGTTGTTCTTCCTTCACTTTCAAATCAAAGAAAATTCAATATCGCAGAAGATGTTTCGGGGCAATTAACACGGGAAGCAAGTCATCATTATATTTCAACAGCAGATGGAGGAACAGCACTCATTTATTTTGAACCAGCATATATTTCTCGTTCTGGCAAGAGTCATGCTTATCAGCTTGGGATTCATGATGATTACACAATTCCCCGATTAGAGGAAACTGTTACTCAAATTCACCAGCTTAATTCGCTTGCTGGGTTAAGATTGAACCACGCTGGTGCTGCAGCAATTGTATCTTTAACAGGAGAAACTCTTCTTGCTCCTTCAGCGATTCCTATTGATAAAAATCAAATGCTAGTAGAACTAACTCAATCGCAGATAATTGATCTGCAATCCGAATTTGTTCAAGCTGGAAAACGTGCTGATCGTGCTGGCTTTGATATTATTGAATTAGCAGCTTGTTTAATTCCTTACAAAGAATCTAATTTGATAGGACAATTCCTTTCAAGCGAATTTAACAAAAGAGAGGATCAATATGGAGGAAGTCTTGTAAATAGATCTCGTTTTATAATAGAAATTCTAAAATCATTAAAACAACATCTTTCTCCGAAAACCATACTTTCATTTCATTTGACTTTACCCATACCAGGATTAGTTAATGAGGAGATTTTAGAATTCATCGGAATGTTGAGAGATGCAGGAATAGATTTGTTAAGTATTGGATATTCTAAAAACTTAGAAGCTCTAGATATTTCTTCAGTAGTTAATGAAATTAAATCAGTTCATCCCATGATCCCTTTGATTCTCCAAGGGGATTTTGATATAAAAAGAGCTGAAACCATATTAAAAAAGGGACAAGTGGATATGATTGGGTTTGAAAAATTGATATTAGAAGACCAGACTTTTCCCCAGGCCCTCCGATAAAAAAAGAAAAAAAATAGTAATTTAATCTCAATTATTCTTCTTTCCCTTTATATAATAGATGATTATTACGAAAATAATTGAAAATTCTAGGCTAGTGCTATGTGAGGTATTACTAGTTTGACTTATGTCTTCTAGATATTGCTTTAGATCAAACCGAATATAGAATCCATCATCAAATCCATTTTTAGCTTGTTGGTAAGCCTCATCTGATACAGGAAAATCGAATGAGTTTGTATGACCAACAATATAAAATAGATTGTCGATTAGTTTCATATTCCATGGATGATCAATTCCATTACCTCCTAGATAAGTACCAAAAAATGGCTGACCTTCAGGGGTCAAAGCGAGTAATATTATATCTGATAAGCCAGTTACTTCCGATTGCAATCCATTGATAATTGGAAAATCATCGGTTGGTGCTATCCCACATGAATAAACATTTTTTTCATCATCTACAGCTAGGTGATGTAATGTATCCCATTCTGGCCCTCCAAAATAGCTCGAGAAGAGTAAATCACCTGTAACCTGATCAATTTTAGCTATGAATGCATCAACACCCTCAAAACTTCCTTCTGTTCCACCATAGACAGCTTGATATGCATTGGTGATTGGAAAATCAATAGACCAAGTCCTTCCACTAAAGATCAGATTATTATCAGAATCTATTGTACATCCAAAAGAGTCATCTATTCCTGATCCTCCAAAAAAAGAACAATATTCTATCATCAAATTCTGGTTCAACGCAGCAATAAAAAAATCTCTACCTGGCCCTGACATATCTTGAGAGTAAGCATTATCTGAAATTGGTAAATCATTACTTTCAGAAATTCCATTTAGAATAAAATTACCGTTAGTATTCACTGAAATTTCCCCGAGTACATCAAAATTATTTCCACCAAGAAAACTTGAATAAATGATTGATCCATTATTACAATCTATTTGTACGATTGTACCGTCAGTTATACCTCCAAAGTCTTTTTGATTGGCATCTGTTGTGATAGTAAATGTTTGTGAGTTAGTACTACCAGTAAGGGTAATAACATCCCCCTTAAGTACACATCCTTCAATATATTCCTCGCCTGTTGTTCCAATACACTTAGAAAATAACATTGTTCCATTTGGAGCTAATTTTGTGATAAATCCATCAGTAGCGCCATTATAACCAGATTCTGAGGTGGGAAAATCGAACGAATTTGTTACTCCAACAACAAAAATATTATCAAAACTATCTACTACCACATGCATTCCTCCATCGTTACTGGATCCTCCTAGAAAGCTGGACCATATCAAACCTCCTGATTTATTAAATTTAGAAATGAAAGTATCTCCGCTAACTGTATGTATATCCTGTATTCCTCCAGCAAAGGTACTTTGGAAGGCATTCTCTGTAATAGGAAAATCATTAGACATTGTATCTCCAGTGACAATGAAATTACCTTCAGAATCTATTGCGATATCCCTGATGAGGTCATCCTGACTTCCACCAAGAAAGCTACAATGAATATAGTTATCAGTATTCGCAGATATCTTGCTAGTAGCAAAAATAGAGGTTTGCAAAAATATTGTGAACAGTATTAGGGGCACTAACACAAACCTTAATGAATGTAGATTTATTTTCATAATTTCTTCTCCTTACTTCTAAATCAGATTTAACCATTTGATCTAATCACTAAGGAGATATAAAAATGAGAAAATAAATAATGTGGGTAGTTTCATTTTAGAAACTAATTTTTTGAACGATCTATAGTAATTTTTAATACTTTATCCAAACTAAGTAAAAATTTAAATCCTTTTGGTGTGATATTAAAGCTTTTAAATCTTGCATCAAGTATCATTTGATTCGTGAGATAGGATTCCACATAATTCAAATCAATTAACTTCTTAATTTCCTTGGAAAGAGTCGAAAGAGGAATATTAAGGCTTTTAGAAATTTTGGATGGATTAGTTTCACTGGGATTTTGATAGGCTATTTCTACTAAAGTTAATATAGTTCTCCCCTTAATATTATGCTGTAAATCATAACGTATATTCATTGGAAAAAGATCTATAACAGAAGAAGAAAGTGATAAAGATTCATTAGAAAAAGAATCAGGAAGCTCTTCAACAAAGCTATTTTTTATGTTATCTAATCCAATAACTACTTTTTGACTTAATAGTTTTATCCATTCGTGTTTTTCTGATTGAATTACCTGTAAAAATGTTTTTTGTCTAAATTTAGCTTGATATTGAAATATACCAAATCCGAGAAGGATTAAAATCCCAGTAATTATGATAAATGTTATAACTTCATTTATCTTATTTATTTCTCTATTATCAATCGTAAAACTATCTGAAACGACACTAAAAGCTTCAAAGAGCTTACTCTGAGCAGTAATTCTAAGGGTACAATCTGGACAGTAGCTTTCATACAATGTAGTATTCCAGACAAATATTGTTTCGAATATAATTCCAGATAATATAAGCCAATTATTTCCTCCATCAGGTGAATAATGAACCTGATAACTTATTGAGTCATCTACCAATTCTTCTAACATTATCCATCTGATTGTTATTTCTCCAGATATAATATCTCCACCATTAGGATAAGTTATATTCAGTCTATAATCAGCAGAAACAAAAAAAGTTCTTTTATTGTCATATAGAATAGTCGAATATCCTACTTGATCTAGAGAATTATTTAAAGTAAAAAAAGTTAATAATATTATTACTAGAATACCAAAGAAAGCTATCTTTCCCATTATTAATCACTGTTTAGGGTTTATTTTCAAGAAAAGATAGAATGAACCCCTTAATCTGAACTGTTTAGTCATCACGAATTCAGACATATGCCTTGCGACCATTAGGGGTCCATAATCATATTATTATTTTTACTATTTTAATCCGTAGGATTCCCAGTGGGTAAGGGTATCTAACTCCTTTCGTGTTGACTCTCTCTTCTGATCAGGATATCCCAGCGCTATAATAGCTAATACATGGAGGTGGTCAGGAATATGAAGTAATTTTTTTATTTCTTTTTCAAATGATGTGCCAATGACTCCTGCCCAACAAGTACCGAGTTCTAAGGCATGTGCAGTTATCATAAATTGTAAAGTGGCTAATGCTGTATCTGATTGGTGATATTTCGGGTGAATTTTCGGATTTGTCAATGGAACAAAGACCACAGGACTCTGTGCAACAAATTTAGCATAGGGATGTAATTCAGCTAATTTTTCTCTAATCATTTTATTCTTCACAACTAAAAATTCCCATGGTTGTTTGTTGGAAGCACTAGGAGCCCATCTAGCTGCTTCAAGGCATTGTAAAATTTTTTCGTCTTCAACAGGTGTGTTTAAATATTTTCTAATACTTCTTCTTCCTTTAAGTAGTTGTAATACATCCATAACAGTTCTTTTCCTTTTTAAGTCAATATATATTCATACAACTTTCCATTTTTTAAGTTCATTAAGAGTAACATTAGCTCCGCATAGAATAATTCCGATGCGATCCATATCTTCAAAATTAAATTTATTAAGTAATAATGCAGCTACTGAGCAGGAACTTGCAGGTTCAAGTAGGATTTTTTCATAGTTCAGCATAATCTTCAATGAATCGAGTGCTTCCTGATCCGTTACAGTCTGCATGTCATCAACTACAGCATTGATACGATCCAAGGTTGCTTGAGTGGTTTTTTTTGCTCCAAGAGTTTTAGCGATACTTGTAATCGCTGGAAGTTCAACAAGTGTTCCTTGATGAAAACTTTGAGTTACAGCATCTGCACCAACAGTTTCAACTCCATAAATCCTAATTTCGGGCTTCATTTGCCGTGCAACTAATCCAATTCCACTTATTAATCCTCCTCCACCAACAGAAACAATAATTGCATCAAGGAAAGGATTTTGTTCTAACATCTCTAAGGCGATAGTTCCCTGTCCTCTTACCACTGCAATATCGTCAAAAGCATGTATATATGTTTTTGCATTATCAACTGCATATTTCTGACCTGCAATATTTGCTTCATCCCATGCTTTCCCATGCAAAAAAACTTTTGCTCCCCATTTTTTAATTGTTTCTATGGTTTCTTGATTTGTTCCATTGGGTAAGAAAACGGTAGTAGGAGCTTCTAATTCTTTACCAGCATAGCAGACCCCTAAACCATGATTTCCTCCCGAAGCAGTAACCAAACCTTGTTTAAGTTCCTCAGGACTTAATGACAAGGCTTTTGAACAAGCCCCTCGCACTTTAAAACTTCTGGTTGGTTGTAAATATTCTAGTTTAAGATATACTTCCTTTTTAATTTTACGTTCTAAATAGAACGATCTAATTAATGGTGTTTTGAGAATATAAGGTCGGATCTGCTTGTAAGTATTTTGAACATCATTGATTGTTAATCCAGAAAATATTTGAGACATAAATGTGTCACATCAATTTAGGTCTTTTCAATATTTTGAGCAGCAATGAGTGCAGCACCTAGGGCTCCAATAATTTGGGGATTTTCTGGTAATAGAATTGGAATCTCGAGATTTCTTTCTAGCATTATTCTTACTCCTGGATTTAAAGCTACGCCTCCAGTTAGGATTACTTCTGGTTGAACACCTACCCGTGCAGCAAGCATAGATATTTTTGATGCTATTGAACTATGAATTCCAGCGATTACATCATTTCGATTTACACCTTGATTAATTCGTCCTATCACTTCAGATTCTGCGAAAACTGTACATGTACTTGAGATAGCAACAGGATTTGTTGATTCTAGGGCATGAGTTCCAAATTCTGTGATATCAACTTCAAGAGCATTTGCCATAACTTCCAAGAACCTTCCAGTCCCTGCGGAACATTTATCATTCATTTCAAAATTTTGCACTTGCCCAACTTCATTTATTCGAATAACTTTTGAGTCCTGGCCCCCAATATCAATAATTGTCCTCACCTTCGGATTAATGTAATGTGCACCTTTTGCGTGACATGTAATCTCAGTTACAGTCTTATCTGCATCAATTAATCGTCTACCATATCCTGTTGAGACAATGTAATCAAAATTTTTAAGTTTGAGAGCATTTAAACTTTCTTTTTTCAATTTTTGAGCAATCTTTGATGGATTATAACCCACTTTTTGGAGTTGTGAAAATTTTTTAATTAAATGTGAATTCTCGTACTTTAATACAACAATTTTGGCAGTTAGTGATCCAATATCTAAACCTGCAACGGTACTCAAAGAATTAATACCTCCATTAGCAATATAAACATTTATTCTCTTTAATGTGTTTGTTACAGTACCACTTATTGCAGGTGCTACATTGAAAAAACTCTGTTAAAGCATTTCCCTGTAAAAGAGAAATTAAACGTTCTCTTTCGTTATTTGAGATGATTAAATCATCTAAATCATTTAAAAACGGATAAAATTCAACTTCTTTTTCAACTTCGACTTCGTTTGACATCTTTTCAAGATTTTCTATTGATAAAATCAGGTTATTTTTCAACTGGATGATTTTTATGTTATTTGCATCTGGAAATTCTTCAATTATACCAAGGAAACGGGCAAATACACCTAGTTTAATCCATGTCGTATAATAGTCTTGAATTTGTCCCTTATGAAGGCAATTATGAGCTTGACAACGAAATTCAACTAAAATTAAATTAGATTCCGCTTCATTTGAGTCTATTGGAAATGATGTAGGAGTTGGAATTAATCTAAGTAGTAATTGATAATGATTCTTCAAATCATCAAAATATCTAGCTACTTTTCCATAAATACCAATCTGTAATGCATATATTCGGTCATTTAACAAAGTATATCTTCTATTCAGTTCAGTTTGTAAGATATCCTGTTCTTTTACCTTCGTAAGACGTTTTTTTAAAAAGATTAATCCCTTAACTAGATTTTCTAATTGTTGATTTGTTGTACGAATCTCATTTGTAAGAAGATACAGAGGATCTGAATCAGCTAGAGTCTGAATAATTTGATATTCGGATAGAGCATCCCGAATTTCTTGTTTTTGAGCTTCTAGTGTAATTTCAGGGAGCTGGGATATTATATTCTCTAGTGGTAAGAAAAGATCAGTAATCTGACTTTGAACTATTTTTATTCTATCAATTTCTATGGATTGTTTTTGGGTAAAATGATCTAAGACAAGTATTTCTTGGCCAGATATAGTTGACCGTCCAATCCGTCCTAAAATTTTTCCTGTTGCTATTAAGTACTCCAAAGACATGCTTAAGACTTCACTGGGAAGTCTCATCCTCTTCCTTAGATAGCCGACTGAAATCTCATTTGCTCTATATTTCCTAGCTACCGATGTAATTTCCTCTTCAATGGAAAGAAGAGTCTCCTCTTTGAAGGAGGTGAGTGACTCAATTTCTTCTTCCGTTATTTCACCATTAAAATCTTGACGGATTTCTTTCAGCATTCGTTCTCGTTCTTCATTTTTTAACTCAGGAACAAATGCTGGGTACAGCGCAGGATCTTTAATTATCCCAAGGAGAGATTTAACTTCAGGAATTTCTTCAGAGACAATGGAGCTATGTTTCGACAACGTTGTTGCTAAAACAATATCTTGAGAAGGATTGAATGACACATGTAATCGTAGACTTTCAGTGCCTTGAAGGATACAGGAAATAACCCCTCCAGCATTGACTTCCATATCTATTCGCTCTATAAGAGTAAGTAACGAAGTAATGGATATAGCAAATAAAAATTCATCAACATCATATATAGAAGAAACCCAGATTGGAAAACCTTCAGCAGCAACTAATCCTACTGTTTCATATTCTTCTTGATAGCCATATTTAAATACAAATTTCAAGACCGTTTTGATAATATCAAGTGGATCTACAGTAGATTCGTGTTCGACTAAAAGATAAATATCAAATCCTAAGGAAAAAAATGAAAGCGTTGTTGAACGACCACTAATGGCAATTGAGTCCCAATAGCTAAGCTGAAGCTCATTTTGTAGAATCCTTGATAGGAATAACCATGCTCTTCCGAGTAGTATTAAGTTTTTTGAAACATTAGGTTCTAGTTGAGTTTCATTCGGAAAAAAATAATTATCTGATGAAAACAATCCTATAGCAGAAATTCGAGTTACATCCAATTCGTCAATAGTTGATCGGACAGAAGCTTTCAAAAGTTCCCACCATTTTGTTTCATCCATTGTGAATGATCTCCTGCTATAATACTGATTTCAATTGGGAACTCAATTTTTCTGCAATAAGATTGGAACTACCGCTTGGGTAGGTCACTACTAGACAGATCATTTGAGGTGATACAGAAATTGCTACATCGCGGTCTTTTCCTTGAACATGAATTAATCTTACTCTTTCTTGTTGAGAAATAGTAGACAGAGTTCGTTCTCCTAAGGTTGTACTAGCTCCTGCTAACGCGGCATATCGGTTTGTAATACCATAATCATTAATTTCAGAAATTTTCCCATCCTCATCCTTCGAATAAGTTGATATTGGCAATCCTGTTTCATCGGATAGTGAAATCATCATAATCTGGGCATTTTGTTCAAACGTCTCTTCAATGACCTTCTGAATAGTATTTTTCACTGAATCATCCAATTAAAATCCCTTCAAAGTCCTTATCTAATAAAAGGGTAACCAATCAGTTTGGATAATGAGTTTTACAAATAAAATATCAATTTTCTTCTAAAAATTTTTAGATTGAATTAATATTCAGATTAAATCACGATAAGAATTTAGCTAAATTACTCTTATAAATCCACGCTCTAGTTGAAATTTTGATTGTGAAACAGGCAATACAGTTGTAATGACTCAAAAAAAGATCATATTAAAGTAATTATATATCCTAATAACACAAATTTTTCATTATCTTAATGTGATAAAACAAATAGAGCTGGTAAACGCCTAATGAAAAATATTGAGAGTCTACCTTATTTCAAGTATCATCCTGAACCATTAAAAACAAGAATGTTTAAGGAAAAGAAAGAGAAATGTCCAATCTGTAAAAAATACCGCGAAATTATATATGTAGGCCCCTTCTACTCAGAAAAAGAGGTAAAAAATCTCTGTCCATGGTGTATAAAAGATGGAAGTGCTGCTAAGAAGTATAATGGAGCTTTTCATGACAGTGAATCGGTTGAAAAGGATTTTGGAAACTCAAGAAATCTTGATGAGCTAATCTATAGAACACCTGGTTACAAGGGGTGGCAACAAGAATATTGGTTGAGCCATTGTGAGGATTTCTGCCAATTTTTAGGATATGTACGATGGGAGGAGATTAATGAATTAAAGGATGAATTGAAAGCTGATATTGAGAAGCTGAGAACTGAAATGGGATTAAAACTTGATGAGTTCGAAAAATCACTATATGATGGAGGATTTTCTCAAGGTTATTTATTCCAATGCCTCAAATGTGGGAAGTATAGATTATCATGTGACACTTTGTAGAATTATAAGAATCAGTAAAGAAGAAAAATAAATTACAATTCTTTATTACTTTAAGCAACTCTCAATCCATTTTCCACCTTACGATCGGGTTGTAGTAAAATAACTTCATTATTTTTTTCGTTTATCAGACCTAAAACTAAGACTTCAGACAAAAAGTTGGCGATTTGTTTGGGAGGGAAATTTATAACTGCCAGTACTTGTTTTTGTAATAATTCTGATTCAGAATATAGCGTGGTAATTTGTGCAGAGGATTTTTTAATTCCCAATGGTCCAAAATCAATTTTAAGTTTAAAGGCAGGTTTTCTTGCCATATCAAATTTCTTGATTTCAATTATTGTTCCTACCCGAATATCTATTTTTTTAAAATCATCCCAAGTAATCAAAGTATTAAACCTACCAACTAATTAGAAATTGATTTAAGTGTCACTTACTTTCTAACGATTAAATCTAATTTGCAGTTGAGAGATAACATTCCTTATTTAATATTCTTTAATTAGAATAATCTTAGTTTCTCTCAATCTTCATCCTGCAGAAGTTTTTATTCTGAATTAATAGCTGGAGCTCAATATTCCCATTTAAATCCTGCGATTATTGAACAAAGTTAAATCATTTGAATTTTAAAAAGCAATCTTTATTTTCCTTCTTCACATCTTTTTATGGATGTTCAACAGTAAGGAGAAGTTGAGACTAATTTAGTAATTTATTAAACTATTATCTTAATAGATAGGAAATTATATTTAAATAAGGAAAAAATCAGTGAATGGTGATAACTCAATCAAAAAAAAGATTCTTGGATGAAATTTATTTAATGAAAGACTCAAATTTATCACCATTTGTGGTGAAATTTAATAAAACGTTAAAAGAATTAAGTTTTTATACAAAAAAAAGTGTTAGGAAACTAAGTGATTTAAAAGAATACTTTTACGATGAAAACACTGTAAAAAAGATCTTAGAAAAAGGAAATGATCCTGAAATTTATTCATTTTGCGATATTGAACGACCAAAAGTTGTAGGAGAACTTAATCTAGGATGGACACAGATAAATCCCGGATTGATTGGAAATGAATTTTATATGACCAAAGGACATTTTCATGGCCCTAATGAAGCAGAGATATACTTCTGCCAAGAAGGGGAAGGGATTCTCATTTTAGAAAACCAGAAAACGAGAATCATTCATCCAATGTATATTACAGAAAGTTCAATAGCATATATATCTCCTGGATTTGGCCACCGGGTAGTTAATGTCGGGAAACTTCCCCTGATTTTTATAGCAATTTATTTAGCAAATAGTACTCATGATTATGAGAAAGTCAAAAGAGAAGGATTTGGGATATTAGTTGTGAGAAATCAATCTTCACGAATACCCTACAAAATCATTCCTAATCCAAAACGAGATAAGGAAAAACTATCTCAAATTTTGCCATTAAAACAATAATAATGAGGAATAAATGTGTTATTGATAGGTACTCATGCTGTGGATATTACTCCTAAGATAGGTGACATGATGGGTGGTTATTGGTATTATGATAAGCGAGTTGAAGGTGTTAGAGACCCAATCTTCGCTACTGTTCTAATAATGGAGATCCCTGATCTAATATGTTCAGTTATAATGCTGGATGAATGGATAATCGACAACCAACTAGCGAATGAAATTAAAAGGGCTATCGAAAAAAGAACTGGCATACAAACTGAAAATATAGCAATTGGTACAAATCATCCTCACTGCTCACCTACCACCATTCCTGATGCTAGTCCAAATGAATTTCCAATGGTCGTAATGCCAGGAGACGACCCTGATGCATTACGACAAGAAACCAAACCAAGGAGAGAACGTTTAGTTACCTTAATTTCTGCTGCATCCGAAATAGCTAATCAAAACATGATCCCCTGTAAAGTTGGTTTTGGTAAAGATATTATTGAAGGTATAGCGCTTAACAGAAATGATCCAATTAATGGACCTATTGATAAGGAACTCTCTGTTGTGAGATTTAAGCCTGAAAATGGATCTGCTCCTATATTGATGACTAATTTTAATGTACATCCCACTGTAGGCCCTCCTGCAACAAAATTAGTTAGTGGTGATCTAGTTGGGGCCTCAAAAGCTCTAGTCAAACAAATTATGGGGAATAATATACAAATCATTTATACATCAGGAGCATTAGGAGATGTTTCAACTCGCTTTACACGAAAAGAAAATAGTTTTGCAGAAGTTGATAGACTAGGTCGAATATTAGGTTTAGAAATAGTTAAATCAGCTGAATTATTAACGAAATTTACAGAAATGGATATTAATTTCATTAATAGTGAAATGGAGCTGCATATAAACCAAATAACTGACCTACACATTGAAAAACAAAAATTAGAAGAAGCAAATAAATTGCTTGAGAACGCAAGAAATAGCAATCTTGAGTCTGCTTATGTCAAAAAATTGGAGGATAATGCAAAAGGAGCACTTTTTCGAACACGAATTGCTGCTTTGAGTAAAAAAGAACAGATGATATTCGCTAATCAAACAGCTAAAGTGCCTTTACAAGCTCTTAGAATCGGAAATATAAAATTTTTATTTGCTCCTTTTGAGATTTATTCGGCAATAGCATTAAATGTCAAGAAGTATTCTAATGACCCAAATGTAATCATAGTAGGTCATACTAATGGTTATTTAAGCTATATTCCTACTGATTATGGATTTAGAGAAAAAAATTATGAATCTTTTATAGCTACAGGTGTTAGAGGTAGTGATAAGGTATTAGAAAATGCTTTCTTAGATTTATTATCCAAAGTTTGAATTATTGTTTTAGACATTATTTTAACCACTTTATTTTAACCACTTTGGAATTTGATAGTTTGGATGATGTTATAACCACACTCTTGTAAGAATTATTATAGCAATAACTCCATTGCCTTTTCTTTTATTTTTTCAATAGTAATGGTATCAACAGTCTCTTCTACGTACTCTAGTAATAAACTTAGTTTTTCAGAACATGTCACGGCTCCTATCACTAAATCAACCAATGCTAAAGGAAACATACCACCAGGATTCATGATTAAACGATCTAATTCTAATGTACCATATATTTGCGGGAAATCTAAACGTGTAAGATTTGTTATAGCAGTTCCTAGGAAAGGCTTTTCTAATGAGTCCATTTTTTCTCTTTTAAGAATCGAGAAGACTACATCATTTCGTTTGCTGAATGTTGATAGTTTATGGTACCGTGAAGAATCTGATGGGATGAGTCCTCCTAACATCTTGTAACTAAGCGATTCCATAATGCCTGGTTCAAGATGACACCAAGTAATAAGCTCTTTGAATAGATTTTTGTTTGAATAGAGCGGTTTAACTCTTTTCTGAAGATTTCGAGTATTTTCCCAGAATGAGGATTTTTTATCATACTTAAACTTGAAGTTAATACCACTAGCAAAATATCCCATAGATTCCCCTGTAGGTTGCAAAAGACGATCTCTAACATTACCAGCAATAGCCATATTTGGATTGACTTTGCCATCCTTTATAATAGATTGAGCACCTGCAAACGCAGTAGCTAATGCAGTATTTACTGTAACCCTCTCTTTCCTGCATCTGTCCACTAATGCAGAAGTTTGTCCTTTGGAAAGCTCAATTAGGAGGATTTTATGACTGTACCTTTGCCAATAAGCTTTACTCAGACTTTTGTAATCATCTTGATCAAAGTAAATTTCCTCCTTTTTCCAATTCTTATTGATTCTATTAATAAAAAATTTTACAATAAAATTAATGGAAATATCTCGAGGGAAATTATTTAAATCAACTGGAAGTGGGTCGGGTAATACTTCAACTTCTCTAGATGGGTCCCCAAGATACATCATTATATCTCTTGCAAGGTATGCCAATGACATTCCGTCGCATATAATATGATGACATATAATAATTAATTCAGATATTTCTGGAGATTGTACTAGAATAAACCGAATAGCAGGACGTTTCTCAAACTCAAAAGGAATTTTGCTAGCATTATGATATATATCAATCCAGTGATCATCCGATTTTCTTGTTATGATTTCTATTGGGATTTCTTTAACCCCTTCAGGTGTAAACCATAGATTATGCTCTTCATCTTCATATATTCGAACCCTGAGGTTCATATGTCTCTGTCGGACTTTATTAAGAGCATCTCTTAGTAAATTTTCAGAAATATTACCTTTTATCCGAGCTATCATTGTAACGATCGCATAAGGGGATCGATTAAATATACGTTCTAAAGGACTAACCTTTCTTACAGTTTTCTTAAGCTTTATTATTTCTAGCATGTGCTGCAAGACCTTGTTTACGTATTTATAAATCTGAATCACTTTTTATATGTGATTCGAGCAGATCAAATGATACTAAATTTTGAACTTTATAAATATTTTCATAAAAACACAAAAATTCAGAAAAGTATTTATACTAGTTTGTGAAAGTTTATGACATATTATGAACATTATTGATATAAAGAAAGATTTTATTAACGTTATGGAAGAGAAACACACTGGTCTTCTTTTTCCTAAAAATTATTTTGGCTGTATGATGGCAGTGTTTGTAGAACAGAAGCCTACAACACAAGATAAAATACAGAAACTTACAAGTTATTCTAAAACAACAATTTCCCAAATGCTAAAACTTCTTCAACTTAATTTCCCTTTAATTCTAATTAAAAAACCAAAAATGAGGAAAAAATACTATTCAATAAATATTCCGACAAGAGAGTTCATGATTACGTTTCTAAGGATGTTAATAGATGTATATACAGATAAGGCGGATTTTATTCTTCAATTAATTGAAGAGATTCAACCACATATTAAAAAACATCAGAAATTTCAAAATTTCGAAGAATTTCTTAAAAATTCCTATAAATATGCCTCTATCTATATCAGTCTACTAACAGAAACAGCTGAAGAGTTTAATAATTTTATTAAGAAAGGAAAAATTGATATTAATGATTTAATTAACGTTGATCTTGTGAATTCCCCTGAAAACCAAAAATACATTAAAAGTCTATTTAATTTTTCCAAAATACCAAAAACAGACTTGATTCAACATATGGAAGATAAAAAATTATTTAAAATCTATATTGAACTCAAAAATAAGTTCTACACAAAATTTAGAGAAAATTTAACCTCAGCACGAGCACAAACCGCGATTGCTAGAACCATACTTGGTACCGAATTATTATTAGAAAATCGACCTTTGACTCAAGAAGAACTGGAACATGCGACCGGTTTTCAAAGGAGTATAATCTCAGAAACTTTGAAATCTTTATTAAACATGAAAATGATTCAAATTATCAAGAAATCTGGCGATCGAAAAAAATATTACATGATTGTTCAATCTTGGGATGCTAGAACGATCAATAGATTGCAGATAAATATAGGTTATGCAATTGAGATGAAAAAAAAAATCAGCAATCTAATCAAAATGACACAGCAGATCGAGATAGGCGAGGATAAAATGTCATTACTCGGCTTTTTTCAAGATATTTATCACGCTTATGAACAATTTGAGCAGTACTTTAAATTCTTGGAACTAAAATACCTAACCATTCGATTACAGGAGTATTTGGAAAATAATAATTCGAGTTCGTTGGCTTAATCATTGGGTTTCATAGTAATGACTACATTACCTTTCTTTCGCCATGTATCAACGTAACGATGGGCCTCGACAATCTGTTCCATTGGATAGGTTCTATCAATCACTGCTTTGAGCTTCCCAGCCTCTATCAACTCTGTGAGTTCTTTGAGTAGGGAATTAACATTTTTTTTCTTTATTTTATCCGAATTTTTATCCACGTTGAGATAGATTCCTGTATTCTTTAAAGATTTCTTAAAATCACCCGAATATTTATCTACCGCGTCAAAGATTACATCATAGGTTTCGTCGCTTTGAGTAAAGTCCTCTTTAGTATAATCAATCACCCTATCTGCCCCTAATGATTTTACTAGTTCTAAATTTGCACTACTACAAACTCCAGTAACTTCTGCTCCATAATAATTTTTGGCGAGTTGAACCGCAAAGGAACCCACACTACCAGAGGCTCCATAAATTAAAACTTTCTGTCCACTCTGTATGTCTGCTTGTTTTATAATACCTAATGTAGTAATTCCCCCAGAAGGAATAACTGTAGCTTCCTCAAAGGTCATATTAGAGGGCTTTAATGCCACTGCTCCATCTTCTGCCATACATTTGTACTCAGCATATCCTCCAAAACCAGACCAAACTGTTGAGGCATAAACTTTATCACCCTTTTTGAACTGTTGAACCTCTTTGCCTACTGCTTCAATTTCCCCAGCAAGTTCCATACCAAGGATTGCTTTTCGCGGTCCTCTAATTCCTAAAAACAGGCGTGCGAGAAGTAATTGCCAGCGAGGACCTGGAATATCGAAACCACGCATTCTAGAATCCCCTCTGTGCACTGTTGTCGCAAAAATTTTTATTAGGACTTCATTGTCCTTGGGAATTGGTTTAGATATCTCTTTAATTTGGAGAACTTCTGGGGGGCCATATTTTGTACATACAACTGCTTTCATTTTATCTCTATTTTCCATTTATTCAACCTCAAATTTAATTATTATTATGTATTAATGGATAGATTAAATCCTTTAGCTATAAACCATACAGCAAAAGCCATTTCCTACAGTGCTATTGGAATAAATAAAATATCTTCAGGATCGATTATGAATAATTGTATCAAATACCCTGTGATCATTAGAATAGCACCTACAAGACCCCAACCTGATAACCATCGAGGGATGAGTTGGGATTGATATAAAACATGATTTAAAACTAGAGCTGATAGGGCAAAAACGAATCCAAGTCCAAGCAAAAAAACTGCGTCATGTAATGATAATAATATAGCACCTAATGTTTGATAATAGGATCCAGCTGGAGTTCCTGCTTCTACAAATTCCTGACTCAATACTACTAGTGATAGCAGGATGATACTTGTAAAAAAAGTACCAATAGCCTCAATAAACCTAAAACCAAGGAAACCAAGAGCTCCTGCTTCATTCTGCATTTTTAAAACTGGGAACAGCATTATTGGTATGCTAAGAACAGCAAGGGTGCAAATTATTTCAAGGAGCATTCCTATTAATACTTGGGTTTCATTCACAGATACGGTAATGAGATAATCTTGAGCTCTCTCATAAAGAAATCTTAGAAAAGGATAAGTTAGAAGAGGTGCTGCTGAAGCAGTTATAAATAATAGTCCTACTATCCTTGCAGTTATTTTCTCTGAATTCATACTTACTACTCTCTTTTTTTTACTTTACAATTGGAAAACTGTTAAGGTGGTGCTTTGTAATTCTTTTCTTTCAAAATAATCTGTTCATTAAAAATGCTTTCACTTATATCCTTCCGATTTATAAATTTCTTTCAATTTTTGTCATATTTCTTATAGCTTTATTAGTAGAGTAAATAATTATTATTACCTTTCCTTTTTTAAGCCCTGTTTAAACATAACAATGCGTTTTGGGTATCTATTAAAGTGAATACCAACTATCTATGACCTACAGAATTTAGATTCTAAGTTACAGAAAACGCTTCACGCTAACATTCAGAAGATGAAATTGGGCTTATTCGAGATTAACTAGCTCTAAACGCCTATAAATATAAAAAAAAAGGGTTCAATATCAAGAAAGAAATTTAAATATTAATAATTTAAGATTGGAAGATTTGTGAAATAAATGGAAAATAAAGGTCTAAAAAAGAAGAAAATACAGGAGATTTTAGAGAATATTAAAAAGAGGTTTTCTAGGAGTGTTGAGGAAGAGCAAGATGATAAAATTGCACTTGATGATATAATCATGTCCATTGCATTAGTTGTGTTTGGTATCTTTATTGGACTATATTTCATTATTCATCAGGTTTGGTCAACAGGTTTTTTCACTACTACATTTGGTACGTTAGAATTCATTCTACTTTATGGATTTTTGCTATATTGGATTGTTACCTCTTCTTTTTTGCTATTTGGTTACAAAAACCCTTCTCGCGATCTTGATTCTTTTGGTGGACTTTTTTTTGCCACTTTCAGCATTATTTGGCTTTTAATCGTATTTCCTTTTGATTTTACTTATTTTGCTGATGTAATACCTGAATTTTTCAGATTTCTAGTACAGTGGGTTTCTAATGATATTATTCGCGTACTGATGGTGTTTCTTTTCATCTTTCATCTAGTTGCAGCAGTTTATTCCTTGATATTACGATTAGCCGTTTACAAGGCGCGTACACAAAAAACTAATGTTTAACAGGTCAAAAAAAATTAGTAAAATGGTGAAATGAATGGATTATAGAGAAAAAATGAAAGCAGTTATATATACTGAATATGGTTCTCCAGAGGTTCTTAAATTAGCAGAAGTTGAAAAACCGATCCCCAAGGACAATGAAGTCCTAATAAAAATTTATGCGACAACAGTAGGTTACGGAGATCTTATAGCTCGAAATTTTAAGAAAATTTCCCCTAACAAGTTCGCGATGCCTTTATTATTCTGGTTATTCGCAAAAATAGCATTTGGTATCAAAAAACCGCGTAATAAGATTTTAGGTAGTGAATTTTCTGGTCAAATAGAAGCAGTCGGCAAAAATGTAACAATATTTAAGAAAGGTGACCTAGTTTTTGGTTACACTGGCCAGAGTATGAAGGCATATGCTGAGTACATATGTCTCCCGGAAGATGGAGTGTTATCACTGAAACCCTCCAATATGACTTATGAAGAAGCTGCTGTCATTCCTTATGGATCAATAATGGCATTGACTTTGCTTAGAGATAAAGTAAATCTTCAACCACAACAAAAAATTTTGATCAATGGTGCTTCTGGAGGGATTGGTTCAGCTATCGTTCAGCTGGCTAAGAACCATTTTGGAGCAGAGGTGACTGGAGTATGTGGTACTCCACGATTGGAATTTGTTAAGTCACTAGGAGCGGATAAGGTGATTGATTATACCAAAGAAGACTTTACAGAAAGTGGTGAAACATATGATATTGTGTTTGGCGGTTTAGGTAAGACTTCATTTTCTAAAGTAAAACACTCTCTTAAGCAAAATGGCCGCTATATTTTGACTAGCTTTAAGATGAGACAGATTGGCCAGATGTTAAGGACCAAAATATTTGATAATAAGAAGGTAATCTGTGTTTTATTACCTGAAAAGGGTGAAGATTTAAGGGAAGTTAAAGAACTTATTGAAGAGGGTAAGATCAAAGCAGTCATTGATAAACAGTTTACATTCGTTCAAATGGCTGAGGCTCACAGATATGTTGAAAATGGACACAAAAAAGGACATATAGTCATTACAATTGACCATAATACCAATCCCTAGAATTTTACTATTCAATAGCTGGTGAAATAGAATTGGAGAAGAAATATGGAAATAATATGTCTGTAATGGGCTATTATTTTAAAAATATCTTTAGATATTGGAGAAAGACATTCAAGATGATGTTCTTCTACAACAGGTCTGAATGGTCTGAAATTACGGTAGACAAATTACATGAGTGTTTAAATTCTGATAAACCACCATTATTACTTGATATTCGAACCATAAAGGAATATACAGATGGACACATTCCAAATGCCAGACAGATTTATGTTACTGATATAAAACTCAATTTAGAAAATCTTGAGCCATTCAAAGAAAAAGAAATTGTCACTATCTGTCCTGGAGGAGGGTTATCATTAGTTGCTGTTGATATATTAGTTTCCGCTGGTTTCAAAGACGTTAAAAGTTTAAAGGATGGTATGGATTTTTGGACCGAAAAGGAATACCCTATTACCGCTGATGATGCATTTTTTTATCCTTCTAAAAAGGATAGAGCTAAAATTATTCAAGAAATGCTGTCTCTAGATAAAAAATATAGCGATATAGTCCATTTTACTGTTGATGCACGTGGATTAAGCTGCCCGCATCCAATATTAAAATCTGTTAAAGCGCTGAAAAAATTAGAAATTGGTCAAATCTTGGAAATTCTAACAACTGATCCAGGTAGTAAAGCTGATATTCCTGCTTGGGTACGTTCCACTAGTCAGAAAATTTTAAGCTTTGAGGAACGCGGTTCTAAAGATTTTCGTTTTATTATTCAGCGAATGAAATAACTTGGTGTTTGATATGAAAATTAGTAATCGTAGAATGTTCCTTAAGCTGGCAAGATTATGGTTGTGGTCTATTATAAAACGGGGTTGGTATCTCCCTGATGTTCCCGAAATTACAAATGATGAATTATTTCATCATTTTGATTCTAATTCCTTTCCGATTTTACTAGATCTCCGTGATCTTGCAGAATTTTATGGTAATGGAGAATTTAAATATGAAAAGTATGGACATATTCCAAATTCTAAATGGATTCGCCTCATGGAACTTTCATCTCATTTCGATGATTTAGAAGAATTTAAAGATAAAGAAATTGTTACGATCTGTCAAGGTGGAGGAATGTCTTTGGTTGCAGTCCAAATTATGATAGAAGCAGGTTTTACTGATGTGAAAAGTCTAAAAGGCGGGATTAAAGGTTGGAAAAAGAAAGGATACCCCCTTATTAAATCAAATGAATCAGAGCTTCCTCCTGATAAAATTAAATTTGGATCTTTTAGTAGTGCTTCAACAGTAAATGAAGAAGCATTGCTTTTTGAAGATGAATATGATGGGCCAGTCCATTCTACTGTTGATGCCCGTGGTCTTAATTGTCCTCAACCTATCATGAAATCTATTAAAGCCCTAAAAAAACTGGAGATTTATCAAGTGTTAGAAATTTATACTACCGATCCAGGTAGTAAAGCTGATATACCTGCATGGATACGTTCTACTGGTCAGGAACTTTTAAGCTTTGAAGAACGCGATTCTAAAGATTTCCGTTTTCTTGTCAAAAGAATGAAGTAAGGTTAAATTATAATTAATATATTCTGATGTACCCAACGTTTAACAGAGATAGTCTCATTCTTTTGAATAATACCAATTTTTTTAAAAAAAATTAACTTAGCAAGAACGAGGTATCTAATTCTAAATTTTTAAGCTTTATAATAAAATAAGTAATGAGTTAAAAAATATAAATCCATAGAATATCACTAATCAACTTTATTGAACACAAATTTCAAGATCCGAGAGCTTTTAGCCATTTCCAAAATGGCAATGAGAGTATTTTGATTGGTTTTCTTATAAATAAGCCTTCCTTCCTCTTTTGGATCTTCCGAAACAAAAATCACCTCATTTTCCTTAATTTCTTTTAAGATATAGTAGACAAAATCATTTTTCTCCTCCCACCCTGAAAGATCAGAATTAAAATGCTTAATCTTCAATTTAATAATTTCATCAACATTATCAATAACAACAAATTCATAAAAATAAACTTTACCATCTTTAATCCATCTAAACATACCCATTATACTATTAGCCATTGCTAAAGACCAAACCTCATCAACTATATCTTCACCAATTTTGCCTTTCCAATTTCCGATTAAAAACTTACCAATTTTATCTAAATCTCTCATAGTATAATTAAACTCCTTTTTCTAAAAATATCAACCACCCTTTTCAAAAGCTTATCCATTGCTGAAACATTAGAATAATGTTATGAGAACGATTTATGAAAGGGTAATAAAAAACATACCCTTACTTTTATCATGTTTATGTCTTGGTTTAATGTTTATGACTAAAGAATATCGCTTTATTATAATGTAGTTATACTCCATTGTGAAAAAAATTGATATTGCATGAATCAATCGCTTTGAAAACTCTTGTGGAACTTCAGGTAAAAAATGAATGATTCTAGGAGATCTTTATACTAGCCAACCTTAATAATTTGATGCTGGATTAGTTGGACATCTATTAATAATCGGTAAAAAGGAAATTTCAATTATTAGAATTTGTTAAATCCAATTTAGAAGAAAAAATGCTGATAATAATAGAAATGCTGTCGTAATTCAATAGATATTCTTCCATTATGTATATTATTAAATATTACATATTTGAACAAATTTCTTAAAGATCGATGGATTCAGATTGGAGCTACTTCTCAATGAAAGTATTAATAGTATATGATTCAGTTCATGGCAATACAGAACAAATTGCTCAAGTAATGGGAAAAGCTCTGAATAGTGAAATGGATGTTAAAGTAGTTAAAGGAAATGAAGTGAAGACTGATCATTTAACAGGATTAAACTTATTAATTGTTGGTTCCCCAACTCATGGAGGTAGGTATACGGAATTAATTCAGAAGTTCTTTAAAGATAAGAAACTTTCAATCAAAGATATCAATGTAGCAGCCTTTGATACCAGAACGTCCTCTACAGGCATTACTGGTGCGATAGAAAAGGTTTTTGGCCGTGCTGCTGTAAGGATTGCTGATAGTTTGAAAAAAAAGGGAGGGATTCTATTAATTCAACCAGAAGGATTTGTAGTGGAAGGTATAAAGGGGCCATTAAAAGAAGGAGAATTAGAGCGTGCTGAAACTTGGGTGAAAAAACTAGTTGAAAAGAGTAAGAGTGTTACTTAACTCATATCATTTAATTCCAGTTTAATATAGTGGATGGTAGAGAATATATTTTCTGTTTCAAACCCATTAACCAATCTTGAAGATAAACATCAATACAAGATTCTTGATTCTCATGTCCATATTTGGGGACATAGATATCTTAATGAATATTTAGAATATATTAAGAAATTTGGTGTGGAGAAATTATTAGGAATTGGAGATGGAAACCTAAAGACTAAATTAGAATCTAAAGGTCTAGCCAATGATATTATTTTTTGTAATTATTTAAATTCTTATGATTTTTTAAAGTTTAAGGTTCAAAAGCTCCAAAACCAGATTGACAAGTCTCATACAAAAGATATTAGACATTTAAAGATTTTCTTGGGTCCAATGTTTCAATTATTTACTCGCAATAAAACTCCATTTAGAATCAATGATCCGAGATTGGATCCTGTTTATTCTTGCATAGAAGATTATCGTATGACTGTCGTAATGCATGTAGCAGATCCAGATATTACATATGTGAAAAAATACCGAAATGTAAACAAATATGGATTAAAAAAGAACAGAATTAATGATTTTTCAAATATTCTTGAAAAATTCCCTAGAATTCCAATAATTTCTGCTCATCTAGGATGCTGGCCTGAAAATTTAGGTAGATTAGGGGAGTTGTTGGATCAACATTCTCAATTGAACTTAGATACAGCCTCAACTCGTTGGATAATACGTGAACTTGGGAAAGATGTTAAAAGTTCTAAGGAATGGGTTGAGAAATATCAAGATCGGATATTATTTGGCTCTGATCTTGGAAATTTCGAATTCAATATAAAATTCTTCCTTAAAAAACAAAATCGTGAATATTTTTGGGGTAGTCGGTACTGGTCTCAACGATTATTTTGGGAAACATCTTTTCAAACTCCATTACCGTTTAAAGATAAAGATAATCCAAATTGGACACAAATAAATGGATTACAGTTATCTCAATCGACTTTAGAGAAAATGTATTATAAAAATGCAATGAAGTTATTGGGTAAAGAATAGGCTATAATATAACAGTTCTGAGGAATTTAATTCATATTTTAAGTTTCAAATTTATGAAATATTAATTGGTATTCTGTAGAATAGCAATCTCCAAATTATAACGATTTTAAAAACAGATAATTTTACATAAATTTAAAATAAGCCTATTTCGTCATTAAACTAAAATATATACAATAGCAAGTAAACCTGGAATAATCATTGATACTATTGGCCCAAATTTTACTAGATTTGCAAAAATCTTTGTCTTTTTTGAATCAGATAACCTATTTTTAGTATAATCAATATCGGTATAGGTTCCTTCTTTGCAATATTTGAGGAAAACTTTTTTTACTTTTTCTAAGTGTTTTATTTCTTCTTTCGTTGTCATAACTTCAAATAAAATACCTCTGGCCCTTCTAATTACTAAAAAGAAAGATACAAAACTAGAAACTACAAATAAAAGGAGGGTTGCTGATGAGAAATCAACCCTAAATTTTTTTTGAATTGATTCTAAAAAATATCCCGTCGATGTAGGGATTTTTTCAATTGATTTGAATGGATCTATAAACTCTTCATCAGAAAGTATACCAATCCTATTAAAAATGATCATAAATAATGAGAATACAAGAAAGGGATTAAATAATGCTGAAAGATCCATCATAAACCTAATTAGAGGTTCTAACCAAGGAAATAACTTAGTCAGAGGGGTAAAGAATGATTGGATTGTATCTATTAATCTATGTATAAATGCAGTTATCTCTGGTGGAATTAGGTCTAAAAAGTCTGGAATAACGATGTCAAAAAACCAAGGAAACGTTATAGGCGCAGTAAAAGCAATTGAGACCCCAATTGTTTGGAAAAAAGTTCTTAACAGGAAAAAAATAAACCTTTTCGAAAAATGCTTTTCTCTTACATATAGATTATTGCTTTCTTCAATGATTTGACCTTTATCCTTTGATTGTTCTCCGTTAATCTCTTTATCTTTGTATTGATTCCATTTAAGGCCCCTCCGATAATTAGAAATTGGGTTAAGATAAGCGATTTTAGCTAACAGAAGTTTCTTTCCTGTAAATGGATTCCCATACTTTTTACTTTTCCAAATTTCTGCATATGACAACCAGGGGATAGGTACTCGAATAGTAAGATGATCTGGCTTAGTGATAAAGGTTTCAGGTAAATGTCCTATGATTTCGCCATCCACCTGATATAGGCATTTCTTTTTTGGAGAATCCACGTGGATTGATCTTGCCTCAAATGTTGTAACACTATCATGGGCGATATGATCACCATTGTATACTGTTGAAAAAAATCTTAGGAGAGTGATTCTACTAATTTTTCGTACAGTTGTTACAGCAAATTTACCATCTGTTACATCTGCATCAGGACAGATATGCATTCCCCCTCCATATCGTTTTCCATTACCGATAGCTAGTAACATTTTTTGACCATTGATAACCTGTTCTCCATCATTTATTCGAATTGACAAATCAAAAGGCTTAAATTTCACCAGAGTTCTTCCAAGAGCTAATTGATAACTTCTTGTTCCTAATATTCTTTTTGATCCTTTATTTGTCCGATCTGCTACCTCAGCATCGAATCCCATTGAAGCTACACCAGCAAAATATCGATCTGCAGTCTCACAGTATCCTACATCGAAAGTTTTATCTTGACCTTTCACTAAGCATTGTACTGCCGTGTCTAAATCTCCTTCTGGTATTCCATAGGCTGTAGGAACATCATCTCCAGTTCCAACAGGAATAGCAGCGAAAATTCCTTTTTTCTTTGCTTTCAAAACACCATTTAGCACCTCATTTGCTGTTCCGTCACCTCCTACAGAACAGAGAATCTTATATCCTTCATCAACTCGGGTTCTAGCGATTTCAATTGCATGTTGAGGAGACGAAGTAAATTCAAAATCATATTCTAAATCTAAGTTGTCCATTAATGGTTTAATTTGATCCCTCCAAATTGTTTCAACTCGTCCACCAGCTGCAACAGGATTAATTACTAGAAAAATCTCTTTCTTCCTTAATTCATCACTGTCAAGTTCTTGGGTAACTAATTCAGAGGGAGAAGCATCAGGAATCATGTTCTATCAAACCTGAAAGAAATGTTAAAATGTCTTTATAAGGACTGTAATTTCTGTCTAAAGCATACTACTATTATTTAAATTAAACTTGTGTCTTGATTACTACGTTTCCTTTTTTATGGCCTTTACTGACATAACGATAAGCCTCTGGGACTTTATCCAGTGAATAGCTTCTATCAATTGCTGATGTTAACTTTCCCGATTCAATAAGCTCTTTGAGGAATTTTAATTTTTCGTTTGTTTCTTTAGTCGATGATCGGGATGTTAAAAATTTTCCATTCTTGGTCAAGTTTTATCTTCACATCAATTTGCAGATCTTCCAGATTATTTGTCATTAGGCTATTTACCTAGATCCAATTTAATCCATTATATAAAATTAAGAGATTAAATACCATAGACACGAGTAGTGGAAATTTTTCATAGATAGGATATCCTCTAATTGAGAAGAGATTGAATCCAAAATAGATTAATGCAACGATAATATTTACCCAGCGATTCACAGAATAATCCAATGTTACGGTCAAAATAACCATAATAATAGGAACCACCATTATTGCTGCCATTACCAATACCATAATCGAAGTTGATGGTTTTCCATTTATTTCTCCTGGTTTAAAATCACCAGCTAATATGGAAAAAACATCGCCATATAAGTAACATAACACTGTAGCTACCCATATTGCAGAAAGAACAATTTTTTATCTTCCATAACCATATTATCTCCTGTAATCACTCTATACTTATTACCACTCTACCTTTACTATGACCTGTCTCGTAATGCCGATGAGCCTCTGCTGTTTGACTTAAGGGGTATACAGAATCTATTATTGGTCTAATTTTTCCACTTTCAATCCATTCGCAAATTAAATTCATAGCAGCTGCACTTTCATCTGCGGTTCCAGTTTTAAATTGCTTATTATTAGTCATCATATGGAAAATGCTTCTTGGACTACTGATGGGATTATTTGCAATATAGGTTCCATCAGATGCTAGAATATTCTTGCATTTTGACAGATTTTGAGCAGAAACAATATCCAAAATTATTTCATACTTGATATCACTTTTCGTGTAATCTTCCCTTGTATAATCTATTACGAAGTCTGCTCCAATCTCTTTAACCATTTCAATATTCGAAGGACCACATACCCCGGTAACTTCAGCACCATAGACATTTTTAGCTATTTGCACTGCAAATGTTCCAATTCCTCCTGAAGCTCCTATAACTAGAACCTTATCCCCTTTCTTAGGTGTGGCTAAATCCCTAAATGCTATTAGAGCGGGTGTGGAACCTCCAGGAACAGCAGCTGTTTCTTGAAAGCTCAAATTTTCAGGTTTCTTGGCTAGTACAGAGGCAGGAACAGTCATATATTCAGCACTAGCCCCTCCTTTTTCGGAATATCCATAGACATGATCACCTACTTTCCAGTCTAATACCTCTTTTCCTAAAGATATAATTTCACCTGTAAAACCACAACCAGGAATTTTCTGTTTGGGTTTTCTCAATCCCCCAAATGATAGTCTTAAGAAAAGTCCTAATATTTGTCTCATACCCCAGAAAGCTACTTTCGGAGCTTTCCCGCCTCGATGTATGTAATCTACAGTGTTGATTGAGGTACCGTAATTTCTTATCAAGACTTCATCCGCATTAGGCGTAGGTATATCGACCTCCATCAATTTCAACACTTCTGGAGGTCCAAATTTTGTACAGATTACTGCGTTCATTTTACCACTATTTGTCATTTTTTTCACATAAAATTAGATTTTTATTTTGTATCTTATGGTGAATTGAATCCTTTAATGATCAACCAGACCGCTAAAACCATTTCATTCACGAAAATTGGTAGATCCAACAACATCGTGATCATCTCATTAGGTATATCACTGAACATATAGATCAAGCCATTTATTACCCCCAACGTGATTCCAATAAGCCCCCAGACTGATAACCATCGTGGAACGAGTTTTGATTGATAAAAAATGTAATAATATATCAAAGCACCGATGCTAAAAGCAAATACCCCTGGTAGAACAGCTTGCTCTACAGTATATCCTGAGACTAATAATTCACCCAACGTTTGAAAATAGGAAGCAGATGGAGCTCCTGCTACAAGATATTCTTGACTCAATATCACGAGTGTTAGGACACAAAGTACCCCAACCATAAAGACTGCACCCTCAATAAGTCTGAAAGCAACGGCCCCAAGAGCCATTCCTTCATTATACTTTTTTAAGATTGGATACATCGGAATTACTATACCAGCACCTGCAGCAGCCATAATAAAATAAAAAAGAGCTCCAATCATCACCTGAGGTCTATTTACAGCAATTTCGGTCAGATAATCTGAAGTCTCTAGAATCGGTAACAAAAAAATTCCACTTACTATAGCAGCAACCGTTGCTGTTATAAATAATAATCCTGTAATCCTTGCATTAATTTTGTATGTATTCATTCTTGATTCTCCTTTCTTTTAATTGAAATACTGTTAAGCTTTTGTTAAGGAATTATTTTTACTCAAGATTTATTGTTTATTCAAAAATTTTATTACAAAATAGAAATCTAGGACCAAAAAATATCGCTCCATTTTAATGTAAGAAAGAATGATTTAGAAGACGTTCAAATAGTTTAATTCTTAAATACATTAATACTTAGAAGAATAAAGATGGCAGAAAAGAGGAAATGAAATCGATCTAAAACTCTTCAGATGAACTAGAATTATTTAGATTATTAAATGAGAAAATCTCATTTATTTGTTATCATAATCCTTACTATAGATTTTTTGGCTTTTTCAATTCAGAAAAAAGATTTAATTTATTATAATGGATTATTGTGAGATAAAATTAGTTAGTATTATAGTACAGAAGCGATTAACATGAGATTGTTTTTATTACTGATTTCATGGTTTTTAAGAGGTTTTTTAAGCATCTAATTATCAGAATAGAACATATCGTCATAGAGAGATTCTATTTTATTCTTGTGGATCAATTCCATTTGAGCTAGTTTCTGAAATATTAGCACATGCTCTTTATTAATTGCAGCTTTAGACATTTAAATATAAAAATCATGTGCAGCCTTTTCATCTTTCAATGCAAAAGTTAAGACTGACTGTCAGATCTCTCATCAATCTTATGAACAATCATATGTTAAAATGTTATCATAGAACTGAGTCTGTTGCTATCGTATTATTATAAGGTTATAAAGAAACTAGAAATAAAAATCACAGATACGTACAACCATAAAGCCCATCGTGAATAGATTCGCGCTTTTGTGGCTGTTTCAGGATCAGTATTCCGAATTATCATGGTTACTGTCCAAATTAGTAAGGCAGAAACAGCAACAAAACCTCCAAAATAAATTAAATTATTACGGAAACCGAGAAATAGCAATAGACTTCCTGTAATGATTCCGAAAACAAATATTATTCCTGAAATCCGAGCAGCCCAATTTAAGCCTAAAAGAATGGCAAACGATCGTTTTCCTGCTTTTTGATCACCTTTAATATCAAATATGTCTTTGATAGTTTCTCGACCTAAAGCCACGAACAGGAAAAATAAGGAAAGAATAATCATATTTAAGAGAACCCACTCCGAAATAGGTTCAACAATAATAACCCCAAGTAAAATTGGAGCCACTAGAGCTAGACTAATCAAAAGATGGCCAATAATCCCAAATTTCTTTACTCCCAGATTGTATATAATGCCAATTTCGATGAATAGAACTGCTAACAGGGGAATAAGAGGAGAGAGTTGATAAATAATTACCATTATGAAAGATATAAGAATTGAACAAGAGAACAAAATGATAGATAACCACTTTGCTTCCCACATACGGATCTCACCTCTCACCAGAGGTCTATCAACTCGTCCATTTTCTAAATCAGACTGATAGTCGAAATAATCATTCATTACATATGTTCCAGCAACCAGTGAAAACGGAATAATCATCCCTATTACGATCCCTTCTAATGGAAGAATAGGATTGTTGAATAAATAATCCAAAAACGTTTGAGCTCTAAGAGAAGAACTTGCAACCACATTTAATCTATGAGTCAAATACCCTGCGATTATCACGATCAGAGCAGATACCAAGCAGATTCGTGTTCTCAATAAAGCAGAAAAATCACCAAGAATACTCATTCAGCATACCACACAACCTTTAGCTTTAACATTTTTATTGCTTTATGAAGTTTGATCTATTTTTTTATTTATTATTGATCCTAAGTTAGAAAGGTAATTATACCTTAGTCATGTCGGTGAAGAATGTATTAAGGACAAAATTTTACCTCTCTTTGTGAAGCAATCCATTTAGTTATTCCAATTTCTTTCATCTTTTTCATATTTTCTATAGTCTTTGCATGATGTGGAGCTCGGTTCCCGAATTCAACTAAATTATCACAGACAAAATTCTTACATTCGAAACAGTAAGTCAATCCCTGTTCAGTGGCACAGGTTCGGAAGTGGCAGTCCGAAGTCCAACACTTATCTGGTCTACCTCTACATCGTTCACAAGAAACAGAAGTAATAATTGGATCAAAATTTTCTTTAAAGAATTTAACTAATCTCTCATGTAGTTCAATATCACCATGTGATGCATGATAAATTTCACATGCAGCACAATTTAACCCACAAAAACTGAGGTCCCACTCTAGTTTTGTATCTTGATTCATTGCTTTTCTCAACAGGCCGAAAGTATTAATCCAACTAGTTAAGGTTTTCTACTACTTCGTATTATGACGATTATTCCTCAATAATAAATCTGATAAAGAATTTTAAAAAGTTCGATTCAAAGAAATTATTAGGTTGTTACTATATGGATAGGGATACTATTCTACGAAAAGGAATATTTATTTTCTTTTTTTATATTATTTATTATAATATTATATTTTTCTTCTTTAAACCAGAAATATTTCAAGACTTTTTCTATATTGTTTACATTCTTATTTTGTATATCGCTGGTACAATTGATACTCTTTTAAGACCTTTAGAGAAAGAAAAAAGGGAAGAAAATAATTATGCTAAATTTATTCTATTTTTATTTCTTGCTAATCCCTTTCTATTTGTATTAGCGATTGAGGAGCATAACATAATATTTAGTCGCAGATTTGATGTGTTTTCATGGATTGGATTGTTTGTGTATTTATTAGCAGCAATTACAATTATTATTGCACGCGTAAATTTGGGGAAACAAGGGACCGGTACATTAGTACTTAGGGAAAACCATGAATTAATAACTACAGGACTTTACAAATATCTCCGTCATCCCATGTATTCAGGAACTCTATTAGGCGTAATTGGATTTGCCTTTGTGAGTCAATCAATAATTATTTCGTCCGTAACCTTTATACTCTATTTTTGGATTTTTAAGGCACGTTTGATTTATGAGGAGAAATTACTGGAAGAAACCTTTGGAGATGAGTATCAGAAATACAAGGCAGTATCCTATCGATTGATTCCTTTTATATATTAATTTGAATGCTAGCAAGCTTACTTATTGAAATCTTGGCTCGTGGCAATTGTTATGATATTATCACTATTATTGAGGAAAATTATTTGCTAAGACAAGCAGTTGGAGCAATAATACGATATCAGGGAAATTATATTCTTATCCATAAGGTGAAAATCATGGAAAAAGCTAATTCTCCAGTGGATATAGAGGGAGAGTGGGATTTTGTAAAAGGGGGAATAATGCCAAAGGAAAAATCGAAAGAAAAAGCCCTTTTCAGAGAACTAAAGGAGGAAACTGGTTCAATTAATTTTAGTATAGTGAAGGAATATTCAGAGAAACTCAGATTTGTGTTTCCTAAGGAAGTTCAACAAACTGGTTTTACTCATCAAGAAACTACCATGTTCCTAGTAGAATTTAATGGAGACCTTTCTGATTTAAAACCCCCTGATCAAGAAATTGATCAAATAGCTTTATTTTCTAAGGAGGAGGTCTATAACACACTTTTTCATCTAGAGTCAAAAGAATTTTTTCAGCAGATGATCTTAGAGAAGTGACAAACAAAGATTTAAATCATCAAACTACTGTTATCCTTGTTAAAGCTTGCTTTCATGAAATTTTATATTGTAAATATCCTAATGTATCGTTTAACGTTGGATATGCAATATATTTACGTAAAAACATATGGAAACTAGCTTGTAACATTGATTAATTCAATATCATATATTATGAATTTCACTTGATTATCAAACAATCTATCTCTAAAAGCAGAAAAAAAGGTAAACTTTTTAAACCATCAATGGTTGATAGTTGGCATGAGCAATGTAACTCTTTCGAGAAAGCGTTGGGACCAGTTCTGGAAAGAACGACGGAGTGGGGTCACAATTTCCGACATTGCCAAAAAAAACGCGGTATCGGTGCAAGCAGTATACAAAGCATTGAGTAGCAAGAATTCCAAGATCGAAAAGTTGCTATTAACAACTGCTAAAACCAACAGGATACGGGTGTATCGCTATAGCGATGTGGAAGGCTTTCTTTGGGGGTATTCTCCAGCATTCAAATCCGATGTTTACATCACCTACAGCCCCAAAACAGGTACCCAAGTCTGGCATGAACAGGAGGGTGATTGTACACAGTGTGATGCTCTGGCTGAATGCCTCTGGATACTCAAAATAGAGGCGGAAGAGAGAAAGATTTCTCTCCCCAGAACCTCCGACAGCCCCACACAAATCGCTCTGTATCTTTTTGAGACCATCAAACAAAAATTACGGTGGGATGAACGTGCCATTTAAAATGGTAACAAAAACGATCAAACCTAAAATATCCTCTCAAGGTGGTGAGGGGAGATATTCGATGGCCTGTCGAAATCCGAAAAAGAGGCATTCAATTGCTATGCAAGGAAAAACGGGAGTAATTTTACTTGTACTGATAGCGTCATTAGTACTCATTAGTACAACTTTTCTACCACCCACGCTCCATCCTGAATCACAATCGGAGGGGATTTTCCAAAGGCCCTTCAATCAGACCTATGGTGGCACTAATTCGGATTGGGTAAGTACTTTAATTCAAACGGTCGATGGCGGGTTTGTCCTGGCAGGGTCGACAAACTCATTTGGTGCAGGGAGGGAGGATATGTGGTTAGTAAAAACAGATGTCACTGGCAATGTGACCTGGCATCAAACCTATGGCGGCACTGAATGTGATGAGGCAAATGCCATGGTTCAGACAATTGATGGCGGATTTGCTCTGGCAGGATATACGAGGTCATTTGGTTCAGGGAATAAGGACATGTGGTTAGTGAAAACGGATGTCACCGGCAATGTGTCTTGGTATCAGACCTATGGGGGCCCCGACGTGGATATTGCCTATGCCTTGGTTCAAACGATTGATGGTGGGTTTGCTCTAGCGGGGGCTACCTCATCATCCGATGAAAAGAATTATTTTAGTAATATGTGGTTGGTGAAGACCGATGCCAACGGAGTGATACTGTGGAATCAAACCTACGGAAAAGATTCATATGATGGAGGCTCTGTCCTGATTCAGACAACAGATGGCGGGTTTGTCTTGGCAGGATATACGAGTGGTGAAGAGGGACCTGATATGCGGTTAGTGAAAACGGATGCCAGTGGAATGATGATGTGGTATCAAACCTATAGAGAATCAGGATGGTTTGAGGTAACAGCTATCGTCCAAGCAGTCGATGGGGGTTTTGCTTTAACGGGGGGTTTGAAAACACATCATGGTTCAGGTTGTATGTTGTGTGCATCAGGTGCCTACCCAGAAGGTAAGAACATGTTGTTGCTGAAAACCGATGCCAATGGAGTAATGACTTGGCATCAGTCTTATGGGGGCCCCGACGTGGATAATCCCACAGCCTTGGTTCAAACAACAGATGGCGGGTTTGCTCTGACAGGATGGACAGAGTCATTCGGCGTAGGGGACAGAGACATTTGGTTAGTGAAAACGGATGCCAATGGAGTGATGACCTGGAATCAAACTTATGGGGGCCCCAACGAGGATAGACCCTCTGCCTTGGTTCAGACAATAGATGGCGGATTTGCTCTGGCAGGGTCGACAGAGTCATTTGGTGTAGGGGGCGAAGGCCATGATATGTGGTTAGTGAAAACAGATGCTAATGGAGTGATGACCTGGAATCAGTCTTGTGGGGTAACGGATACTAACAGGCTTGACCAATCCCTCTCTTCTACCACCACTTCCATTCCGGGATGGGGGTTTATCTCACTCTTGGTTGCTACTGTAGTTCTGACAACATGGTACAAAAGACACAAAAAACTAGAATGAGGACTATACTTGATTTATAGCTGAAGAGAGAAAGTTAGGATGGAAAAATAATGAAAAAAAAGATATCTATTATTTGTTTTGGTATTTTAATGGTGATATGTAGTAGTCTATTCCTTTATCCCAGTACTGGGTTAATTCAATCGTATGAAAGAATTGATATTAAAATTTCTGATATCCTATCGCAAGGTAGGGGGATTATGATTACAACGACTCAACAAGAGTGGTTAGGTGTAAAGCAAGCAGGGGCTCATGCTATTGATATAAATAATGATGCTATTGATGATTTGTTTATTGGCGGAGACGAGATGGGTATCTTTTTTGGCCATACAGGTGATTGGTCTAATCATACCGTGGAGGAAGCTGATGCAACCATAATCGATAACACGTCAACTATGCAAATCAGTAATCCAGTAGGAGTCGGGGATGTGAATAATGATGGCTTTCCAGATGTCATAATGGCCTCTTTATGGGATCTTACGACAGGAGGTATCAATACAAGTACAATGGCGAAAGCATACCTATTTTTTGGAGGTAGTAGTAGTGAGTGGATCGTAGGGACTCCTGTTACTAATGCCGATGCCACCTTTTACGCTGAAAAAGTCGGTGATTACATGGGACATGGGCTGGATGGTGTCGGTGATTGCAATAATGATGGATATGATGATATTGTAATCACCAGTGAATATAATGATCAAGCAGGCAATAATGCTGGAAAAGCCTATTTAATTTTAGGTCGGGCTTCAAGTAGCTGGGATAAAGTAGCTAATATTACCGATGTCGCCTCCGCATCATTCCTAGGAAGTGAAAGTGACAACACTTTAGGAGTAAATGCTGTAGGGGTAGGAGACTGTAATAATGATGGATTTGACGATTTTTTAATAAGTGCGAACAAAAACCCAGGAAGAATAATCTATCTGATTTTTGGAAGATCGTCAGATATGTGGCAGAAAAATGTGCCTATTGAGGATGCTGCTAATATTACTATTTTGATTTCGACGGAGAGCGAGCATGGAATCTATGCAGGCAGATATATGTCGGGATTAGGGGATGTAAACAAGGATGGGCTAGATGATTTTGCTTTTGGGGCGTACAAGGATAATGAGGGGGGAACCCAGGCAGGGCAAGTCTTTGTGTTTTTTGGTCGAAACGCTGTTCAATGGCCCTCAACCCCAACCACTGTTTATGCCTCTGATTATGCCAATGCTTCATTTATCGGTGAATCTATTAATGATAATGCTGGTTTTTCAATTTCTAGGGCTGGAGATATCAACGGAGATGGGTATGACGATATTTTAATTGGTGCAGCTAATGGAAATGCGAATGTAAAAGGAAAAGCCTATGTCATATTTGGTTCTGCAAATAGATGGATCATGGATCAGTCACTATCGGAAGCTAATTTGACATTCACAGGCGATTACCCTTATGATTTAACATCATCAAATAGCTTTTTCGCATTCGATGTCTCTGGTCTTGGGGATATCAATGAAGATGGTTACACGGACTTTAGTATCAGTGCTCCGTTTTTGGACTATAAGAAAGGAATAATTTTTGTGATTTTTGGGAATACATCTTGGCCGCCGTTGTATACAACATCTACAACCACACCTTCAACCACGCCAGCATGGCCTCCCATAATCCTGATTCTCTCGTTAATAGTAGTATTTACTTTAAGAAAACGAATGAAGTAAGGTTGAATTCTTCAAGATGATATTCTTCTAATGATGAATTATCTTAACCGTTCATATCCTTCAGATTATTTAGAAGAAAAGCATGTAATAAGTGAGAAAAGGTGTTAAGGAGAAGAAACAGCTTTTCTAAAATTCATTTGTTATTAGCTGTGTTCTTGCTTTATCTGAGTATCCATTTCTCTCCCGTCCCAATTCGGTTATTAACGTCGTTTGTTTCAGCAAACAGATCAATATCCCAGAGTTACACGATACATGACGCCATTACCATTGCCAACGATGGTGAACTAGCTGCTGTGGCGAATAGTGGGACAGGAACGGCTAATGCCCCATACATTATTGCTAGCTGGAATATTGCAGAATCTCCAAGTCATGGTATTTCCATCATTGGGACAACAATGTACTTCAAAATAGAAAATTGTTGGATAAGCAGCTCAAATTCTCATGGAATTTATGTGGATAGTGTTGCCTCAGGAACAGCTACTATTACGAACAACACCTGCAACAATAATGGTGGGATTGGCATCGTCCTTGAGTATTCGAACTTTTCGACTGTAGCTAACAACACCTGCAATAATAATGGTGATGATGGCCTCAACCTTGGGGGTTGTGTTTCTTCGATTATAGCTAACAACACCTGCGACAACAATGGTGGGACTGGTATCCGCCTTGAGGATTCGGTTTTTTCGACTGTAGTCAATAACACCTGCAATAACAATGGTGGGACTGGCATCCGCCTTGAGGATTGTGGTTTTTCGATTGTAACCTACAACACCTGCAATGATAATATTGATATTTATATCCCCTTTGGGGGTGGGGGTTCTGGTTCTGGGATTTCCCTTGAGGATTCGGATTCTTCCACTGTAACCAATAACACCTGCAACAACAATAGTCTTGATGGCCTCGGTCTTGAGGATTCGGGTTTTTCGACTGTAGCCAACAACCCCTGCAATAACAATGATGAGTGTGGTATCTACTTGTA
>NZ_CDLCQJ010000004.1:0-83304 GCF_975850365.1 Candidatus Hodarchaeum mangrovi
ACTTGTTTTTCTAGGATTAATTGATATTAGCTTTAATATTCAACAAAATATTTATTCATATGACGTTTTTAATGTTGTTATCAATATATTTTCTCTCAGTTTAGGAATTATTCTTATTTATTGGGCAATTTTAGGCTCGAAATCAACATAGGTGGGAATACTTAATTAACTTTGAATTTACCTTAATTTCCATATTAAACTAAAAATAACATCAAAAAATTAACCTATTTACTTGGAGATTACCAATTCGTGCCATATATTTCAAATAACGGGTATAGAACATATTACTACTCTAAAGGACAAGGAAAACCTATTGTTTTTATCCACGGTTATCTAGGAAGTGCTAAGTCACATTGGGGAGACCAAATCTTTAATCCCTCTCTCCAATCACAGTTTCAATTAATTGCACCAGACCTTAGAGGATTTGGAAGATCAAACACTAAAATTGTGGAATCACATCCTACTTCAAAAATTATTCAGGATCTCAGAATTCTGTTAACTCAAGAGTTACAATTAATAGATAAGCCGATTTTAGTAGGATATAGTGTTGGAGCTGGACTAATTTTACAATATACTCTTCTATGGCCTGAAGATGTGAAAGGATTACTACTTTTAAGTCCACGTCCTTTTATCAGTGAAACTACCCGTGCATGGTCGCCCTCATCGAAAGAAAAACGTTCAGGAAAGAAGAAAAGTTCATTTAGTAGTAAAGTATGGACTATTGTGAAGATTTTACAAAACCAAATGACCTTTTTTGACACTAAGATCAAATTAAGACGGTCGAAAGATTTTTTAACTAAAATATCAGAAATTCAACAACCAATCTTATTACTTTATGGAAACAGAGATACAGTAAATCCTAGAATTTCATTTAATGTTCTTAGAGACTATTTACCTCCCCATGCTAAAATCGGGGTATTTCCTGCTGATCATGGAATTTCTCATGAACATCCACGTGCTTTTAATAAGGTTCTTACTGAATTTTGCCAGTCAATATTCTCTTAATTAGACTATTATTGATTTAGTATATTTTTAAAACTGATATATGTAAGAAAATCCATATTTTTTTGATAATTATTTCAAATATAATGAAAATTATAATTATTCCTTTGTAAGATATCAATATTATAAGTCAAACTTGTTCAAATAATTCCATTACAGCTTCAATTTTCTCAATTAATGCTATAATATAAGTCACTTTATCGTAGCAATCACTTAGACAGACTATTTCTCCTGGTGTATGAGCATTTTTAATTGCTGTCAAAATAGGTATTGTGGGTACACCTTGCTCAACAGTTCGAATAGTTGTCGCATCTGTTGCTCCAATGTTCCATACTTCCGTTTGAAGAGCAATTGAATGAGATTCAGCTAATTCTAGTAGATAATCTCGTATTTGGGTTGGAAGAACAACAGCTTTATCTGAAAGTGTTATTACAGGACCCTTCCCAATTTCAACAGGATACATGTGATATGTAGCATCAAGAACAATAGCAATATCTGGCTTAATTGTTTGAGCAGCGGTCTTTGCCCCTCGTGCTCCAACTTCCTCCTCAACTGTCCCCACTAAATAAATATCGTGAGAAGGAGGGTGAGATACTAAATGATTTGCTAAAAGAAGTAGCTCGAAAACACCTATTCTATTATCTAATCTAGGTGAGCAGATAATATTCTCTGATGGATCCCCAAGTAAATAGGGATTATTAAGAAAATGGACAGGGTCTCCTGGACTTATGAATTTTAATTCCGTTTGAGTTCCAGTGTCAATTTCAAATGAAGATTCTTCTCCGCTTTTTGATGCATACATAAGTCCAGTAATCATCTTTTTGGGGGTTTGAATCCCTACAAGTTGCAAATGACATGCGTTCACGTCGTTATAACCAAATGAAACTACTTTTACCATCCCATTAGATTGTACACTGTGCACAATAAATCCACAAGTATCCATGTGAGCGGAAATCATTATCTGTTTTTTTTGGGAGGAATTCTTCTTACCTGTAATATGACAGATCACACTACCCAATCTATCTAATTTTATTGCACTATAATCACGAAATTTTGAGCACAGATAGTTCCGTATTCGAGATTCATGACCGCTTTGGCCAGGAATAGCTATCAGATCGTTCAGTAACTCAGGTATCATTAGACAATCCCTTTTCATATCTTTTATTGGACAATTTTCTAAAAAACATTCTGATCATAAGGTTTATTCACAAAAATTATATCTGATTTTAATATAAGCCTTGAAAAATTGCATAAAGTGTTTCAATTAAGGAATAATTACATCATATCATAAAATTAAATAAAAGGGGGACCCTGAAACAGTCTTCAGATTCACTTTAAACCAATAAACTTAATTTTATTAAGGAGGTGGAGCAGTAGCAGTTACTGGTTCGGTCAATATTGCTTCTGGAGCCCAAGTGACCTCTTGATGCTTAAAGTAAGTATTATAGAGGTTGGCATATGTCCCTTCTTGGGCTAAAAGGGCCTCATGATTTCCCTCTTCGATAATTTTACCTTTTTCGAGCACAATAATACGATCTGCATTCTTAACGGTAGAAAGGCGGTGAGCAATCACAATGGAAGTTCTTCCCTTCATCAATTCTTCAAGGGATTCCTGAATGATTGACTCAGTATACGCGTCTACAGAGGATGTAGCTTCATCAAGAATTAAAATCTTAGGATCAGCGAGTAATGCTCTCGCGAAGCTAACTAGTTGTCTTTGTCCTGTACTTAACAAGCCGCCTCCTTCACCCACTTGTGTTTGCAGTCCGTCTTTTACATACTCTAATATCTCATTAACCCGAGAAATTTCTAACGTTCGTTGAAAATCTTCAGGAGACGCGTCTCGTCGTCCATACGTAATATTCTCCTCAATAGTTCCGTTAAAGAGGAAAGGAGTTTGAAGTACAATTCCAAGATGACTACGATAGGATTTAAGTTTAATATCCCGGATGTTTATTCCATCAACGAGAATTTTCCCATTTTGAAAATCGTAAAACCGAGAAAGAATTGAAATTATTGAGGTTTTACCTGCTCCAGTTTCTCCTACAATGGCGAGTTTCTCACCTGGATTGATAATCAAGGAGAAATTTCGTAAAACTGGAGTACCTTTAACATATTCAAAATCAATGTTTTGAAATTCGATTTTTCCTTGAATCTGATCGACCTCTAAATCCCCTAGATCTTGAACCTCAGGTTTGCTATCGATAACTTGAAGAATTCGCTCGTAGGCTGCAAAACCTGCTTGGATTTGGGCATAGAAGTTCACTAACTGAGTAACAGGGAAAAAGAACCGATCAAGATAAGAGATGAAAACATAAAGAGTTCCTGCGGAAATACTAAAACCCAAAATTGCATTATTTCCTCCAATGAATAAGATAACTACCATGCCTATTGCTGAAAGCAAACTAACAAAGGGAAAGAAACCCATCATTGAAATTCCCCTTCGAAAACCAGCAAGGAAGTGTTTTTGATTAATCTCTTTAAATTCAGCTAGAGTTTCAGCTTCTACACCAAATGATTTGCTGACGGTAATTCCATCAACCGATTCAGCCATAGCTGCGTTAACTGAGGCATGAGCACGACGAAAACTCATACTCGTTGTCCTTGCTATTTTTCGGAAGAGAAAACTTGCAACAAGAAGAATGGGAACAACTAACGCTGATAATACTGCTAAAGGAAGATTAATGATTGCAAGTACAATAAATACGGAAATTAAAGTTAAAAAATGACCAACTACAGTCATTACGATCGAAACTGCCCCTCCATAATCTGCTGCATCAGCTGAAACGCGGGAGTTCAAGCGTCCACTTCGATTTTGGTCAAAAAACTTCATATCTTGACGTTGAAATGCATCAAAGATATCTCCTCGGAGGGTAACCATAAAATCAGGAACTAAATTCGCGACTTGGATACTGATAATGTAGTCTCCCACCCAATTAAGGACAGAAAGTATAGTATAACCAATTCCCCCTATTAAAAGGAAAATAAAAATAGCATTAAATGGATCCCTAACTTTTAAGGCATCAATAATAACCCCAAAGATTAATGGGCCAGCTAATCCTGTAAATGTTAAAAGAATCATAGATAAAGTTGAGATAGCTATTGGACGTTTGTACGGAGCCAGTCTCTTCCATGAACGAATGATTAATTCCTTATCAGTATATTTTCTTTCCTGATCTTCTCTTTCTAAACCTTCAAAAATCCATCCCATTATTTTAAACCTCCTATGGCAGGTGTACTAGGACTAATTTCTTGAAGAGGAGGGAGATCGACATTCTTTCCAAATATTCGCCGATAATCAGGACTTGTGTGAATTAATCTCGAATGATGTCCACGGGCAACAATTTTTGATCCCTTGATTACAATTACACAGTCTGCAGAGCGAATGGTTGATAATCGATGGGTTATAACAAACGTTGTTCTTCCTTGACTTACTGTATGAATTGCTTTGACGATTTCCTCTTCTGTTTTCGAATCTACTGATGAGGTACTATCGTCTAGGATTAGAATTCTAGGATTAGTTAGAAATGTTCTTGCCAAAGCAATTCGTTGTCGTTGACCTCCTGACAATTGGCTACCCCCTTCACCTACATTTGTCTCATATCCTTTTGGTAAATCATTAACTATAAAATTATGAGCCTGTGCCATCTGAGCAGCTTTTTCTATTTCAGCTTGAGAAGCATTTCGAGCTCCAAAAGCAATATTTTCCTTAACACTTCTTGGGAATAAGTATATATCTTGCTCGATCCTTCCTATGCTTTTGCGTAGAAATTCTAATGACATTTCTTTAATATCGATTCCATCAATCGTTATTCTCCCTTTATAATCATATAATCTTAATAATAGTTTTGTTAGTGATGATTTTCCCGATCCTGTAGGTCCGACAATAGCTATAGTTTGTCCTGGTGCAATGTGTAAAGATATATTCTCTAAAATCCATTTTTTACTTGTAGGATATTTAAATGAAACATTCTCAAATGCGATGTTTCCTTGAATTGTCTTTAGCTGTCCATTCTTTACTTCACCAATATCTTCTCCTGCTTCTTTCATTTCCATAGAAAAGATCCGTCGTGCACCTGCCAATCCTCCGTTGAATATCGTCACTGCAAACGATATAACATAAGTGGGTCCTAGTAGTGTAAAAAGAAGCCCATTAAATGCAACAATATTTCCTATAGTCAATTCATTGTTTGCCACAAATAATGAACCGATAAAAACTGAAAATCCTATAGCTGAAAATAATACAAGTGTTGGAAAATATCGTGCTTGGATTATTTGCCTTTTAAACCATGTTTCTCTAAAATCCAATACATATTGCATGAATTTATTTCGTTCATAGGTCTCTTCAGCAAAAGCTCTTACAACTTCTGCTCCAGTGATATTGTCTTGAACTGCAGTCGCAATTGCTCCCCATTTACGCATAAAAGTATAACTAATCGGAGCCATTTTTTTATTATAAGCAAAGACAGCCCAAACGTACACAATAAAAAATGGCGTAGCTAAAACGATTAATTGAGGAGCATTCATTACTCCAATCACTAAGAACAAAGAAATTATTATTGAGATAAATACATCCGACATCATACTAAACCCTGGACTAATCATGCCTCCAACCTGTCCAAGGTCATTCGTTGCTAGAGCCATTAATTCTCCTGTTCTAACGGAGTCATGAAACTTCAATGGTTTATTTTGCATTGAATTAAAAAATTCTTCTCGAATTCTTCGCTGAGCTGACCATGAAAGCCATTCATTTGAAATGGTTGTGGCTAATGAGATAATGAATTGAACTAAAGCTATAATAAAAATTGTTGTAACAAAGTTTTGAAGAATTTCAATCTGTTCTTGATTAGTATAGAGATCATTGAGGTCTATTATAGCAACATCCAAAGCTTGTCCTAATAGAATGGGAATAGCTGCACGGACAAAAATTGTTAATCCAGTTCCAAATACAACTATTCCTATTATTAACGGATTTGCTGCTAGATGACCTAAAAGCCATCTCCAAAATCCAGCTGGAGTTTCTTGTGAGGAATCAGGGACGAGTGACATAAAAAGATCATCCTATTCTAGGCTTTTAAGCTTAGGTTTTCTGGTAAATTTGTTAATTATATTTTTTATATAAATTGCTTGTTTCAAATTTTTGCTTATTAAAGGAATAGAAGTTCTGTTAAGAAAAATTATATCTCTTATTATTGGGAAATTAATATTTATTTTATAAAATTAAATTTTATGGAAAACTATATTACTAAAAGTGTTATTTATTTGATAACCAATATATTTAACAAACTTTCTTCAAGAAAAAAGAGAGAAAAAGGCCTTAATTACGTTTTTTTTCTAAAATGGGGAAGTGGAAATAAGATAAGAAAGGACACAAAAATTTTAAGCTTGGAATGATGTTAACTATAGATCCATCACTCACTTTAAAAATTTCCTCAACAATAGAAACTTAGTTACGATCATTAAGAAAAGTAATGATCCAAATATATTTTCTCTCATTTATTGATTTGTATTCCCCAATCCATGTCTCAGTTTCATTACCTTCTTAGAATACGTATTAAGGGTTAAATTGGTTTTCTCTTTTAATTCTAGGTACTTGCTGGTTTCTTTGATAACAAATTATTCTCTTTAAATCCTCAATTATTTGATTATTATTTTGAAATTGGTATGAGCTAGTTAATTAAACTGAGATAATCTCCTGAAAAAATATAGCAAAAGTGCTTTATTTTCCCATTTATTGTCAAAATAGACTTATATAGCTATTTACATACTGTTTAGGTGCTTTATTTATTAAAACATGCAATATTAATAAATTAATAAGATAATCTTGCCACCTCCTGAGGTTTTAAAAAGGTAACATAATATAATATTTTAAGGAAAAAATTACCACAAAAGGAATAATTTGCATTGACATCTTCTCCTAACGATTTTATTTACGTTCAAAATGCTCGAGTTCACAATTTAAAGAATTTAACTGTTAAAATTCCAAGAAACCAACTTATAGTCATCACAGGCGTCAGTGGAAGCGGAAAATCAAGTCTTGCGTTCGATGTTATCTTTGCAGAAGGCCAACGAAGATATGTTGAATCCCTCAGTGCCTACGCACGACAATTCTTAGGACGAATGGAAAAACCTGATGTCGATTTAATCGAAGGATTATCACCAGCTGTTTCGATTGAACAAAAAACTACAAGCAGAAACCCACGGTCAACTGTAGGGACTCAAACTGAAATTTTTGACTACTTACGTTTATTATATGCAAATATCGGTATTCCCCATTGTACCTCATGTGGAAAAGAATTACGAGTTCAAACACCTCAAAGTATTGTGAAAACTCTCCTTACATGGGATGAAGGAACTCGAATTAAGGTTTTAGCTCCAATTATTCGAGGTAAAAAAGGAACTCATCATACTCAATGGGAAAATCTCCAAGAAATGGGTTTTGCTCGAGTCCGTGTTGATGGAACAGAATATGAGTTATCTGATCCACCTAAATTAGATCGATATAAGCTTCACACTATTGAAGTTGTTGTAGATCGGTTAATTATAAACTCAACTATTCGTAAGCGACTTATTGAAGCTATTGAACAGGCACTTGAGCTAGGAGAAGGAGTAGGAGTTATTACAAAACTTAATGAAGAAAGACCAGATAACGATGAGGATTTCTTCTTCTCTGAAAATTATGCATGTCCTGATTGTCAACTATCATTTGAAGAATTAAAACCACGAAATTTCAGTTTTAATTCTCCTTGGGGTCATTGTTCGAATTGTCAAGGGTTAGGTACTACACTGAAAATTGATCCAGATTTAATTATTACTAATTCTGACCTTTCATTTCGTGAGGGAGGCATAATGGAGAAACCTATGAAACCAGGAACTTGGAGATATGCTTATTATACTTCATTGGAAAAAGCATGGACAGATTTTTCAGTTGACATTCCAATTAAAGATCTTCCTGAAAATGTTTTACAAAGATTACTCTATGGATCTAACCAAGCTATGAGTGTCGTTTTTGAGTCTGAAAGGAGCCGATGGGAGTCAAAAAATCATATCCACGAGGGGATTATAAACAATATTTGGCGAAGATATCAAGAAACTAATAGTGATGCAGCAAGAAGGTATTATGAATCGTATATGCGAAGAGACATATGTGATATATGTAATGGGAAAAGATTAAGGCCAGAATCTCTTGCAGTTACTATTCTTGACAAGAACATCATAGATATTTCAGAGATGACGGTTGAAAAGTGTCAGAATTGGATAAAAGAGCTGAAAACTAAACTTTCAAAAACTGAGAAAAAAATTGCGAAGAATATCCTTCGTGAAATAAAAGCACGACTCGAGTTTCTAATCTCTGTTGGTTTACCTTATCTGACTTTAGATAGAACATCTATGACATTAAGTGGAGGAGAATCTCAGAGAATTCGATTGGCAACTCAAATCGGATCAGCTCTTGTTGGTGTGACATATGTTTTAGACGAACCTAGTATTGGATTACATTCAAGAGATCAAAATAAATTACTTCTCTCCCTCCAAAATTTAAAATCAATAGGAAATACGGTCATCTGCGTAGAGCATGATCACCAAACAATTCTAGCTGCTGACCATATCATTGATTTAGGACCAGGACCTGGAATCCATGGTGGAACTTTAGTTGCACAAGGTTCACCTGAAATGATAATGAATACCTCAGATTCTATTACTGGTTCATATTTATCTGGAAGGAAAAAAATCGAGATACCTAAATTCAGAATCATAGGAAATGGAAAAGCTATTCGCATATTTGGAGCAGCTCAGAATAACCTTAAGCATATTGATGCTGAATTTCCTTTAGGCCGTTTTATATGTATTACTGGAGTATCTGGATCGGGAAAATCAACTTTGATGAACGATACGCTTTATAAAGGATTAATGAAATATCTACATAAATCAAAAGTAAAGGTAGGCATTCATGATAAATTTGGTGGTCTTGATTTTGTCGATAAGGTAATCAATATAGATCAAAGTCCTATTGGGAGGACTCCACGAAGTAACCCAGCTACTTATACTGGTGTTTGGGATCCTATTCGTTCCTTATTTGCAAATGTAAAAGAAGCTAAAGTAAGAGGCTACAAACCAGGAAGATTCAGTTTCAATGTAAAAGGAGGCCGTTGTGAAACCTGTAGGGGAGGTGGCCAGATAAAAATTGAGCTTTCTTTCCTTCCTGATGTTTGGATTACATGTGATGATTGTAAGGGGAAAAGATACAATATAGAAACCTTAGAAATCCGTTATAAAGGTAAAAATATCTTTGATATACTAACTATGACTGTTGAAGAAGGATTAACCTTTTTTGAAAACATTCCTAATATTCAACAAAAGCTTCAGACAATTGTTGATGTTGGACTTGGATATATTCAAATTGGACAACCAGCTACTACACTTAGTGGAGGGGAGGCTCAAAGAGTCAAATTAGCAAAAGAATTATCAAAAAGATCAACTGGTCAAACGTTTTACATCTTGGATGAACCAACAACTGGATTATCAACTCACGATATTTCATATCTTCTTTCTGTTTTAAGACGGCTTGTCGAAGAAGGAAATACCGTCTGTGTTATCGAACACAATCTTGATGTCATTAAAACAAGTGATTGGATAATTGAATTAGGTCCCGAAGGGGGAGATGCTGGTGGATTGATACTTGCAACGGGAACTCCAGAAGAAATAGCTCAAGTCGATTGCCCTACTGGTCATTTCCTCAAAGAAGTTCTTAATAGCCAAAACCATAGTTCTACAAACTCAAATTCTACAGTAAAAACCACAAATTAACTTATGGTTCTTTTTACTTTCAGATTACAATTATTATGAATAAAGTTCCCAATCATTTTTATTATGCTATTCAATCAAATTTAATAAATCCCTTAATCTGAATGGATGTCCCAATGAAAGAAGTTATTCCATCTTTTTTGGATGAAACGCCAGATATTTTATCATTTGAGGATCTAAGAAAGTTAACCAAGTTAGTTTTTATCCCTTCAGGGTATATTATTCAGTTGAAAGATATTCATGGAAATATTTTATGGGAGGATGAACATACACTTAAACTCAAAGGTGATCGTGTAGGTCAAAAATGCTACAAGGTTAATTTCGGTCGTGATAGCCCATGTCCACATTGCACAGCAATTGACAGTTTACAAAATATGGTACCTCAGACAAAAGAAGACCGAAGTTTAATAGATGGAAAATGGTATAGGATTATCGCTATTCCAATTGTATTTCAAAGAGAAATAACCTCGCTAGAATTGATGAGGGATATAACTGAAGAGAAACATCGTGATCAACAGGTGGAATCTATAATATCAACCAGAACTCTTATAACAAATATCATTAGGCATGATGTCCCAAATTATTTAAATACTATTAATTTTGCATTAGAAGGTTTAAAATCTGAACTAAAGGATTCGTCAAATTCAAGATTTTTGGAAATAGCACAATCAAACACAGAACGTACAATATCACTCTTAAACCGACTTAGAGAGTTAAGTCTATTAGAGGATCCTCTAGAGGATTTATATCTAGTTAATATTGATGATATTGTTAGAAAAAGCGCCTCTGAAGTCCAAAAATCCTTTCCCGAAAAATCTATTGAAATTAACATTGAAAAATTATCTGAAAAAACATGGATTTTAGGTAATGAATTAATATCTGAGATTTATTTAAATATAATTCAAAATGCTATAAAATACACCCCTAGCGAGAAGGTTACAATTGATATTCTTATTAGCCATATTACAACCCAACAAGAATATGTAAATGTCAAAATTACAGATTATGGAAGAGGAATCCCCCCCAATCTTAAAGAAGTGATTTTTGATCGTCGTAATAGGATTAATAAAGGTTGGAAACCAACTAAAAACGCAACGGGATTAGGAATGACCATTATTAAATCTTTGATAGATACTTTTGGGGGCCATATTGAGATATTAAATCGTATCCCAGAAGATTGGACTCAAGGAACCGTTATTGTAACCAGATTTCCTCAATCTCAAGTTCAATAAGAATAAAATACTATTAATAATCCTAACTTAGACTCATTCATAAGTATCACGAAATTTGTTCATTTCAATATCAAAGTCATTTTTCCAAGTTGGATAGTTTTCTGGATCATTTGGATAGTTGGAAAATATTTTTTCAAATTTTTGGGTACTTTTCGATACTCTAGCAATTGTTAATAAAATATCATAACGGGGAAAGGCTTTGATCGCAATTTTAACCATTTCAAACAACCCCAATTTCTTTCCCGAGTGAATATTAATGAATTGATCTTTTGAAAGGATAGATCTACGTATTAAAAACTCCAGACCAGAAACCTTGATTTTTTTTAGTGCCTCGGAGAATAATTGAATTTTTATATGACTTAACCCAAAATGGTTCATGATCTTATTATTATATTGCCATAAGAATTCTTCTGAATGATATTTATCTATTTCAATGGCCTTAGATGCAATTTCGCCTGCGTAATAACCAGCTATTAATGCTGGACCGTGACCTTCGGCAGTAAATGGATTTACATGAAGTGCTGCATCACCAGCGGTAAGAAAACCTGGAACAATGGCATTTGTAAGTGGGTATCTAGTTGGAATTTGTCCTCCTCCTTTATCTAGAACTTCATATGTACCCTCTGGATAATATTTATTCAAAACTTCCCGGAAGAGCTCCTTCATTCCTCTATCAGACTTTCTATCCATGTACCACCCGATTCCGACATTTAACTGTTTTTCTCCTTTACTAAAAATCCAGAAGTATCCAGGTTCGGGAATAGTTTCATCATAGATCAAGTAAAGCTCATTATGGTACGGATGATCTTGATTCTTTAATGATATAATTTCTCTATATGTTGCAGCGATGTCTCGTTTTTCCAAATGCTTTTCTAAGAATGGAAAAAGCCGCTCAGGTAGAGTTTTACGAATTATAAAATTTCTACCAGAACAATCAATGGTTATCTTTGCATGGATTTCAGACAATATTCCTTCACCTCCCTTTTCTACAACTACTGCACCCCTTACTGAAAAATCGTCATAGAGAGCACTAATGACCTTCGTATTATCCTTGATCTCTACTCCAAGCCCCTCAGCCATTTTTAATAATCGTTGTCCATAAGGATGTCGATTCAAAACATACCCATCTCCTGATAGAGGAAAAGAGACATTATGTGATTTGAAAATAGCCCGTTCAACAAAATCAGCGACTTCATTTCCTGTTGGATGTGGTATTCCTAAATTTCTTTCTAAGAACTTAATTGGTTCAAGATTCAGTGCATCTCCACAAACCTTATTCCCAATTTCTTGATAACTCTTTGAATCAACCAAAATCACTTCTCTTCCCTGTTTTGCTGCAGTTATGGCTGAAATTATCCCTGCAGGTCCACCACCTACTATTAAGATCTCTGTTTCGACCATTCCCTGATCTCCATTAAATATTTGATAAATAAACTAATAATTTTCAAAAATTATAATTTCTATATATTAATCTTCCTTTAAAAGCCAATTTATTCTTAAAATTAATCCGCTTAACGAAATGGACATGAGAAAGAGATGTTAGAAATAATTTTAAAAATCTTGAAGCTATCAAACTGATAGTAAACTATTTTTAAAATTCATAAATCTTTATTAAGTTCCTTGTATTTCAAATCGAATTGAGGTTACTATTTGAAAGCATATAACCGAAGGCTTTACCTTAATAATTGGGCAATCCTTGTGGATGAAAAAAGTCAAGAGGTAATGTGGTATTATGGAGATATAGCTGAACCAAAAATCACTCAAACCATAGATTTCATTCAAGCTCTCTCTAAACTTGGGACTGAAATTTATTCTGAAACTATTGGAATAATTCGTCTCAAATATCCCCGTCCACATCCAACAAAAGCGAAAGAAATAATGTTAGTAAATCTGTTAGATAGATATCATTTTGTTATCTCAGATCCTTTAGTTACAACCCGATTAATCCAAAAGGTTCAAGTTATTGAAAGTGATTCAATCCCTCACTTGGATGAGATAAGAAGTATCTTAGCTGGATCTGCATCAGTGATTTATTCTGAATTTTATACTCATGAAAAGCAACTAGATCCCAAAGTTGTTGATAGTTTATTTCAAGAAGCTCTTGAAGCAGTTACTCTTGATCAAGAAAAGGTCTCAGTGGGAAATGGTGAATGTTCATTTTCTGCTCTAACCTTAGAAGAGCTATTGTTTTTCCATGCTCTATTGAAGAAAATTTTTGAATCTTATGTCTATATATCCAGAGATGATCGACCTTGGGGGCTATTACATTCAATTTCAGGAGCTCAGATTTATTTAGAATATGACCCTGTGGTAGATTCTGCACTAATTAGTGCTTTCTCTTCAGTAATTGTAACTTATTGCAGATTACTTTTTGGAGGAGATCCAGAACGATTGGTATATGGGAGTCATTCCATCTCAGGAATGGATTTTATTACTACAACAGATAATATCTTTGTAACAAATAACCCAAGACGGTTACTTCATTTGGAAAAATTTATTAGACAATGGAAAAAAGTTCCTCCAACCGTAATCACTGATTTAGCACCCGCGATGAAAGATTATTTTGTGGACCTTGTGGTTACAGAACATCGCGAAAAATTAAAAAAATTGGAGTTACAACAGATTATAAATAGGCTTACAAAAATGGGAATTCGTCGTGCAAATGCTTATAAGCTACCTGTTAATGAGTAAAGATCAAAAAAAAGATTAAAAATAATTTTCTTCTTGTTTGATTAGTTTAGAACATATTGAACATTTATAAAGACGAACTCCATCATGTTCATGTTGACCAATTGTCTTATTTCGATCAAAAGAAGTACCCTCACCTATTGGTTTGAATTGATGACCAAAAATTAAACATTTTAGTTTCATTTTTATCACCAATTACAAAGGTATCGAAATATCTGCTATTAATGGGTGTGTACAATCTAGTAGCTCATCTAATGAAATTTTTAAATTCCGATTTGACTTTCCTCCTCCTCCAAAAAAAATATTTTTATTTAAAGCTATTTCATCGATGATAACAGGTATGGTTAAACTAATGGGAGGAATATCACCAATGTTATATCCAGTTATGTTTTCCACTTCTTCAGGGGAAGCGAGAGCTACATCTTTTATTCCTAAAATATCTTTAATTTTCTTGGTCTTTATTTTTCTATTTCCTTGTAATAAAATAAGATAGAAAGTTGATATTTTATACTTATCTTTACATAGAACAACGATTGATTTTATTATATCTTCAGGCTTACACTTTAATGCAGCTATAGCTTCAGATACGGTTTTAACGGACTTTTTATGCTCAATAATATCAGCTTTAAGATTTTTTGCTATAATATATTCATCTAGTAACATTTCTAATATAACCCTGATTTATAATACATATAAAAAAATTATTTAATTATGATCAATGGTAAAAATATTTCTTTAAGGGGTCTTGAATTAGCAGATGTCCAAGAGCTTATGAAGCATTGGAATAAAAAAGAAGTAAAAAAATTTCTTCTAACAATAAGTCCTCACTCTTTGGAAGAAGAAGTTGAATGGATTAAATCAACGTGGGAAAGACGAAAAAAAGGAGAATCTTATATCTTTGCTATTGAACTTCTAAGTGAGCAACTGCATATTGGAAATATAGAACTTCGGATTGCAGACCAAATTAGTCGAAGAGGTGAAGTTGGGATTGTAATTTTCAATTCTGATTTTTGCTCTAAAGGTCATGGTACCGAAGCTTTAAGACTTCTTTTAGATTATGGATTTAAAGCGCTTAATCTTAATTCGATTGAACTTCAAGTTTTTGAAACAAATCTACGTGCAATTAGATGTTATAACAAGGTAGGTTTCAAGGAAGTTGGAAGAAGAAGAAAAGCGAGGTTTTCTGAAGGAAAATATATTGATCTGCTCATAATGGACATTTTACGACAGGAATTTCTCCCTTTGGAGTAATTATTCCAATAATAATGATTTTAAGACCTTAAACATTATAATATATTTAGTTTAAAGGAAAGAGAGAATAACAAAAAATCAAAAGAATCGAAAGGAGGAAAAAAACTCCCTCCCTCCAAATTTAAATCAGAACTAAAAACAAACTTGCTTTACCCAATGTATAAAATGAATATTTTACTTAGGAGGAAGCTAATTTCTATTTAAAGTTGTATTGGGGAGCTTATTTCTTTTTAGGGGTAGTTTTAGGAGCTTCTTTCTTAGGCTGAGCTTTTTTCTCTTCCATCTGATTCACCTTCTATAAACGTTTATAGTCAAAATGCTGACCCTTTGGGTTTTTGGGTCGTGTATATATTTTTTTCATTCAGAATTTAAACTTTACCTAGATAAACTACAATTCCTTTGACTAAAAGAAATTACTTCTCATTTAATCAATTCTTAGGAATTTATAAGCAAAATTATTGCAGCAAATTATCTTATTCTACAAAAAATCAGAAACTAAATCTGTTCATGATTTACATTTAAAAGTGACATTTGAAATTATTTCAGTCTAATAACCCAAAAAATTAATGTATAGCAAGAAATATGAAATTATGAACTATAACACAATCCTATCCAAGTTTTTTTACTTATTGAACCCTTAAAATTCCAATATCTATTTCAAATTAATTATTCAAAAAATTTTTTTTTGATTATAAATTCTTGAGTTTGTTGGTCTCATTTTCCTACTTAAATAGTCAAGATCTATTTGTATTAGCTCATTGGTATCTATTTTCAGCTCCACGAAAGGTTTTTTTGTTATTTATACAATCTAAGAAATGAAAAAGAAGGATCATAAGGTTGTTTGATAAATGGTAGTAGAAGGAATTTGGTTAAACTCATATCCAAAAGGAGTTCCTAAAACCTTAGAATACCCATTAAAAACTATTTCTGATACATTAGTAGAAAGTGCAACAGATTTTCCTGAAAAACCAGCAATTCTCCTCGCTGGAAAAAATTTTAAAACAACAAAGATAACATATAGAGAATTAAATCAAAAATCTACTAATTTTGCTAAGAATCTTTATAAAAGACTTAATATAAGAAAAGGTGATCGAATTGCCCTTTATCTCCCCAATTTCCCTGAATTTATTATCGCTTATTATGCTTGTCAAAAATTGGGAGCAATTGTTGTACCATTAAATATATTATTTTCAGTTAAAGAATTAGAATATCATATTCGTGATTCTGGAGCTCGTATCTTAATAACTACTGATGTAAAGACTTCATCTCCCAGTAATTTGGAAAAAACACGCATCGTCAAAGCTAACCTTGATCAATTAGAATATATCATCGTTGCTTCCGTTAAACCCTATCTATCCACAATTAAAAAACACATAGGATCTATAGTTGGTCGAATAGAAAAATTGAAAGCTTCAGAATTTTACTTTGATGATTTTTTAAAGGAAATGAACGATTTTGAATTACCAGTCCTAGAAATCGATCCAAAAGAAGATATTGCAATGATCCCCTATACAGGAGGAACAACTGGAACAGCAAAAGGAGTTATGCTCACACATTGGAATCTTACAACAAATTTTTATGCCGCATATCATTGGATAATCCCCTTATTTAATGGATTGCCTCCTAAAGGAGAATTGAAATTTCTAGCAGCTCTTCCATTATTCCATCTCTTCGGGAATGCGATATGCATGGTTTTTGCAATCTTTTTAGCTTCAGAAATTATCCTAGTTCCAAATCCACGTGAAAGAAATTTTACAGAGCTTCTAGAATTAATCGATAAATATAAGCCAAATTTCTTTCCCTTTGTCCCAACAGGATATATTGCTCTGCTTAATCATCCAAAGATTCATAATTATGATCTAAAATCTATTGATTTTTGTCTTTCAGCTGCTGCACCGTTATCAGTTGAAGTTATGAGAAAATTCGAAGAAATCAGTGGAACAACAATTCTTGAGGGGTGGGGCCTTACTGAAACAAGTCCTATCGCAAGTGCAAATACCCCAATTAAACGAAAAATTGGTTCTGTAGGAATCCCAATTCCTGATACTGAAGTAGCCATATTTGATCCAGAGGATAAAGAAAAACGTTTATCATTTGATCAGATCGGAGAATTAGGAATAAAAGGCCCACAAATAATGAAAGGTTATTGGAATAAAAAAGAAGAGACTGAAAATGTCATGAATTCTCAAGGTTTCTTTTTAACAGGAGATATCGGTCGTATTGATAAAGAAGGGTTTATCTATATTGAGGATCGTAAAAAAGATATGATTATTGCTTCTGGATACAAAATATTTCCTCGAGAGATTGAAGAATTCTTTTTTCAACATCCTAGTGTTGAAAATTGTGCAGTTATTGGTATTCCAGATGAATATAGAGGAGAAAAACCATCATGCTTTGTTGTTTTAAAAGAGAATTCTACTATCACAGAAGAAGAACTAATGGAATATGCAAAAAAAGGCTTAAGCAAATATAAAGTACCAAGCAAGATTGAAATTCGGAAAGCTCTCCCCACAAACATTGTTGGGAAAGTTCTTAAACGAAAGTTACGTGAAGAATAATCTCATTCTGAGTTTTTCTTTTTCAGTATTTGTTTCTGAATATTAGCAACGATATTATCTTCTTCTTTCTTCATAAAATAGACACACTTTGTTTTTAAAAAGCAGGTTGGGCATTTTGGTTTATTTTTTTGACAGACATTCTGTGAATGAACTACTATTAATGCATGAAGCTTTCCAAATTCTTTAAAATCTTGATTAAATGCACTACCTATGTATTTTTGTACAATTTCATAGTTTTTGGTTAAAAATTCAGCTTTTCCTAGGAATCTTGCCAGAAAACGTCTAGTATAGGTACCAACAATAGGTATAGATTGCCCATAACAAAATTCTAATATCGAATCAGCAGTTTCCTTACCAATTCCTTTTATTTTTAATAACGACTCTCTTGAGGGAGTTTTAGAGCCTTGAGAAATCAAAAATCTACTTAAATTAATTATATATTCTGATTTTTGTTTATAGAATCCTGCAAATCTGACTGCTTCCTCTAAATATCTTTGATCATTATCCATAATGGATTGGAAAGAAAAAAGCCCCATATTTTCTAATTCAGATATTGCACGGCTTACATTCCCCCAGTTTGTATTTTGAACTAATATAGTCCCGATAACAACTTCATAAAATTCCTTTGGGGTCTTTTCTCGTTTTATCCAAAGCTCCCATGTTTCGTGATGAGGATTCATCTTTGTATAATTTTCTCGGAGTAATAAAAAGACCTTAGGTAACATGATTTTCGCCTTATTATTCATTTAATACTGATTCTTTCAAACTGATTAAAGAACGGAGCTGCATTTTTTATATAAGGCTTTTTATATGACGCATTGTCAAGATCTACTTTTAATATCATCTTGTTTGATATTCTTGTATGTCTTTTGACCAATCTAACAATATAGTTGAAGCATTAGCTTGGCAGATTATGATTGTTTCCCTTTTTCATGCATTAGTACGTCAAACCTTAAATCTTCTTTTTACTATGGTTGGAATCTCAAATCCTAAGGATTCAGACCAATATCTCAAATATATTTTTAATTTAGTTAGAAAAGGAATTATTTATGTTCCAGAGGTAAGATTGGAAGTTTTTCAGACAATAGCTGAATCTATTGATGCTTATCTTGTGAAAGATTATGATGAAACTATACGACATTTCATAAAACAATTAAATGACATAAAAATTGAACTAGAAGGAATTACGAAATTAAAGGAAATCCCAATTAACGCCTTAACCGATTTAAAGAATTTAGCAGAGGGAAAATATGTTGAATCTTTTCATTAATTCATATTCAAAAAATAAGAGTTGATAAAATCAATTATTTTTTTAAACCTCTTCTAATCCTCCCCTTATCATATTCCCAGAGTAAAATATATAGAAATAAGATTTTTTTTTTCAAAAAAAGAGAGGAGTCTTTTATATTGCCTAAAATTAGTGTAGAGGTTCCACAGCATATCCTGGATGATTTAAGTATTCATATTGGAGATGATAAAAAGTTTGTTTCATTAAGTGATGCTGTAAGAACTGCATTAAGAAAACTCTTAGACAATTTAGATGAAATCGATCGACGACATGGGCGTATCAATGGAAATGAAGTATAATAATAACAAACTAAACATTTGAGGAATAATTCAAAATGCTAGAAGGATTAATTATAACTTTTGTTGTATTTATTGTTTTAGGTGTAGTTTCTATAATTGGTGCATGGCATACCGCTAAATTTAATTCAGCAAATAGTCTTATTGGTATTTACATTCTTTTTTTGACTTTAGCTCAGTTTTTTGCTGCTAAATCTCAATCAGTGTTTGATTTTGGACTTTTTTCTTTAGTTGCTCCAGCTGGTGTAATCGTTTTTCCTTTTACATTACAAGTAACTGATATGGTAAATGAGAAATTTGGAAGAAAAACAGTCTATCAAATGATATGGATTGCACTTGTTAGTCAAGTCATCATGGTGGTTTTGCTTTTAACATCTCAAATATTACCACTAGCTGAGAGTTGGGGAAACGATCCCGACCCATTAATGGCTTTTGCTGTTGTTCCTGCAATAACAATTGCTTCTTGGATAAGCTTTTTAATTAGTGAGCGATTTGACGCTTGGATTTATGATCAATTTAGAAAATGGATAAGATTAAAAAATCAAAATTCAGAAGAAAATTGGTACAAATACTTGTGGATTCGGAATGTTTTTAGTGATATCTTGAGTCTTAGTTTGGATTCAATAATTTTTGTACCGCTAGCATTTGGACTATTGCCAATGGTGTTGAATGGGATACTTCAATCATTGAGCTTAGTAACAGGACCAATTCTTCCTTTTAACGTTATAATTACACTTATTTTCGGGCAATTAATTACTAAATGGATATTAGGGGTGATTGATACACCATTCATGTATCTAACTCGGTGGATCTACAATAAATATGAATAATGCTTCTAAAATTCAAACAATGATAGCATTTCATCTATCTGTAGCTTCTTACCGTTTTTCACAATATTTGGGTAGTATTGGGTCATCCATTGTAGACCCAGTCCTATTTTTAAAATTTGTTGATCATTTTCTGAGATTTCTATACTATTACCTTGCGTTAATGCCGTGAGACGAGTTAAATAATGATCTTCAATTTTTTGTAGCAATATATCCCACTCTATATGTCCATCTGCTCCTTCATTAAATTGGGACATTATTTTTCGGCAAATAAAAATAATATCAAACTCTAATCCTTTGGTTCCACGGATTTGTGTACTTGTTTTCATTTCAGAGAGTACAGGGTATGTATTCACAATATAGAATCTACTCTCGACTAAACTCTTAATTAATGATGCCCAAGCCTTCATTTGCTTATGATGAAAAGTAAAAATTAATAATCCCTCTTGTTTAAGGATCCTATTACATTCTAGGAATACGTCTCTCAAACGATTTTGATAGTCAATATCATCTTTTTCGAGTTTAATATTTTTAATCACTTCAGGAATTTTTGGAGTATAATCAGGTTTGAAAAAATCATAAGAACTGCTCAAACCTATTCGAAGCCACACAAAATAAAAATCTGATAATTCAGCATACATTACATTGTCAAAGTAAGGAGGATCAGTAACTATTAAGTCAATTGTATCTGTTAAAAGAGGTATATTATTTGAAGAACCACAATAAAGAAATACTTTAGATTCAGATGAATTCTCTAATAATTCGGAGTATGATTGAACATTTTTTGCAGCAATCGTTCTAATCATTTTAATTCGTGACGATTTTCCATTAATAACTTTAATTTCATATGGATTTTCACAATATTTCTTGATTTTAATCGTTTTTGACATGAAATTTCTAAAAGTCCCCGTACCATATTTTGTCCCCCAAACATTATTTTCAACTGGATTGAGTGTGGCTGGAAAAGCATGTTTACGAAAAAGATTGTAAATATAATGATTTTTACGATGATATTCACAAAGTAGATTATTGTATTCAAGGGCCGTTGAAAGTGTTAAGAGAAAGAATTCTTGCAAATTTTGATCGTTGATGGTCAAAATTTCTTTTAATAATAAGCCTAGACATAATAATTGTCTTTTTGTAAATAAATTTTTAAAATAATAATATTCATGGTTCAGTAATTCTTGAGTTTTTAGGCCACAAGGGATTTTTTGCTGAGGTATAGGCAGATCATCTTTCAAAATTTCATATTCTTTCTCACAATTATTATATAGTTTAAAATCAGATGAATCTGGAACTTTAAAGTCTCTATTCCTGCAATTAGGACAATAATATTCAATCGCATACATTCTTCGAGAAAATCTTTTTGTTTTCATTTCTTTAGATTTTGATATTTTCCCTTTAAACAAACATTTAGGACAAATATATCTACCTCGTTTAGCATTAAAGCTATTAGGTGTGTAAGATTTCCCACAACGAGAACAAAGGATTTGATTTTTTAAATCCCCTTTTACCAAACATCCACAATACTTACAAATTGTGATACTAGCTCTTGATTTACCCTTTTCATATGTAAGAATAAAACTTCTAAATAGAGGAATCTTTTCATTACAATAATCACAATCTATCTCCCTAATCCAGAAAAAATACATAGCTAGGGCATTATTTTCATTACATTGACCACAACGGGTCTGATAATACTTCAAAAGTCTCTTACTTATCTTTTGTTCCAACTTATTATATTCTTCTTCTAAAAGTATTGTATTAACATGATCTAATTCCTTTTTGACGGTAAACCAAGCCACAGGATTTAAATCCCCTCCTATCATCTTAAATCCTAGACGAATTCCTTCTACCAGTGTTGTTCCACCTCCCATAAATGGATCACAGACCATCATGTTTGAAAAATCGTGTTCTTGTAAAAATAAATTCCAAAATTCTGTTTCAGAGATATTTACACGTTTATTATCATGATCAATAGGAATAGCAGAAAAAATTAGAATAGATCTAAAAATTGTCCCTAATCTACGTGCAAACCATTTATGTAGTGTCAAGATTGGACGAAAAAAGCGTTTTGCATTTCCTTCTCTAAAAGCAAGCTCACTTATAATGCGAAAAGGAAATATTCTTTCAATTAATCGAATTTTTAAGACTTCTTTTGTCTGGTTATCTTGTATCTTCATTCTAATGATCCATCAGTTGTTTAGTATTAGATATGAACTTCCATTAAGCATTCACTAACTATTCAATTTTTTGGGGTATTTTTGATAAGCAAAGAGCTAATTTATTTTTTCTTACTTAATTGATAACATTGAGGAATTATATAACATCCTTACTGAGTTTTTTTGGATAGTTTGTAAAAATTTGCTGGAGAACCAGCTTAAGATCTATATTCGGTTCTATTATTAATGATTGCGAGATCAGAGGAAGCAGTTGGGAAAATTTTTCTTCCCATTCACTCTGAGATAATGGATTAATAAAATTAAAGTTTTTTTTCACTAATTCTATCAATAACACTTGATTTAAAGAGCTTAATTTATTTGAATCACCATTAAAATCTTTTTTTCTACAGAAAAGAAAAAAATCAACATCCTGACTTTTAATAGGTCTAGCTCCAAATTCACTATGTACTGAATAAACTGTACTAATATAGAAATTTCCATTATTAACAGATTTCAATATTAATTCCCAAGCAAGCTCACTTGAATGATGAAATGTAAATATGAAAGGAGCATCATCCTTTAAGACACGATTACATTCCTTAAAGACTTTTGTCAACTTTTCTAGAAACAAATCTGCATTTTTTTCGACTCCTACTTCCTGATCTGACATAATTATTTCTGATTTAAAATCAGAGTACTTGGGATAAAGAAATAATCGTAACCAGACATAAAAAAAATTGGATAATTCAGAATATTGTATATAATCATAATAGGGTGGATCAGTTACAATAAGATCGATTGAATTATCAGGCAATCCATATTGTTGTAGATCTTCTGATGTCCCACACAGCAATAAGGTATTCCTTTCATCATTGCCAATTAAATCATCAAATGAGGAGGAAGTATTAGCCAAAATAGATTCTTTAGGAATTTTATATTTGATAATCTTACCTTCTTTGAAGAAAATTTCAAAAGGGTGTTTACAATAATCTTTGGCTTTCCTGATCCGATCTAAATATGTAATAAATGTACCATTGCCCTTTTCAACACCCCAAACATTATTCTCAACAAAGATCGTTGGCACTAGAAAAGATTGATAATTAAAAATGTTTACAATTTGTTTCATTGTATAATTGTAGGGACATAGAGTTGTATGAAATTCTAGGCTGCTTGAAAAGGCAGCAATCAAATACTCACGAACATTTATATTCTCAATTTTTAAAATTTCATTTGCTAACAACCCCAAACTCAACAACTGTCTAGAGTTGAAAAGGTCGGTGAATTTTTGAAAGCCATAATTCTTCAAATTTTCAATATTATATCCATGAGTAGGTAAATTCTGTTTAGGAATCAATAATTCATCAGAAAGTTCTAAGAACCGATCATATATTTTCTGATAATTTACAATATCCTCTTTTGTTATAGCCTTATACCCTCTGGTCTTACATTCTGAACAATAATATTCAATAGCGATCTGGCGTGTGCCCATAGATGTCTGGAAATCTTTAATTACCTCCAATAAGCGATATTCAGCGTGACAGGTCTTACAAATAAAGTTTTTATTTTGACAATTACCTTTTCGTGGGACAAAAGATTGATTACAAGACGGACATTTAATCATTATATCTAGCTTTTTATTTGTATAAAACAATTGTTCACATGAAGGACAAATAATCATAACCGTAGAACTCTTCCTCTTTTCTACCCCTATTATATAATATTTGAATAAGGTTTCATTAGAATGACATTTAGGACATATAATTGTACGTACCCAGAAAGTGTACATAATAGACGCTTCCAAGTTATTACAAACATCGCACTTAGTTTTATAAAAAGAAAGAATTGTATTACCAACCCTAGAGGTAAGTTTTTTCACTTCTTCGTCAAACTGAATTCTATTAAAATCAGTAAGCTCCAATTTAGTAGTGAATAACGAAATGGGATTGATATCAATACCAATGGTCTTTAATCCAAGTCTATTAAACTCAGTAAGAGTGGTTCCTCCTCCGCAGAAAGGATCAAGAAGGATTTTCCCTTGGAAATTTTGTTTTTTATAAAAATCCTGTTCTTCAGGAATTTTAGAGTTTGTGAAAGGAGGTTTATTAAGAAAATGTGCAATTCCTAATGCTCTTAAAGGAGACCCTGGTCTTCGGGCCCATGATTTATGAATTGAATAAATGGGACGATAGAATTGTCTCCTTTGTGTTTCTATTTGAGCAATTAGCTTAATCTCCTTTGTGGGAAAAAGATCTTCAACACTCATTGAATTGTTGCCTCAGTCAATTCTACCTTATCTATGAATCCTAAGAGATTAAAATTCATTTTCAAACCTTCAAAATATTCAGAAGATTACTAACAGATAAATCTGGAGTCCTGAACCATGATTAACATTCTTATATTAATTACTTAAGATTTTTAGATTTATTTTAAAGATGAAGTTATCTTATATGTAACTTCACAGAATTTTTATACTATTTTAGTTATTTCTCCATATTCTACCTAAACTTCATCTGTTCTACAATAAATAAGTTTTAAATTTGATTTTTACTCATTAATTTTATTATTTAACAAAATAGAGATTTATTAATAGTAAAAGAATTTAAATTTCTATCTCATCCTTTCAAAAAATAAGTCTGCATTTCAAATGAATGTTATAAATATGCAGAAGGTTGAATATTGAGAATCATTAGAGACCCAAAAAAAGTAGAAGTTGTTGTAGAAAAATCAAGATGGGAACTCTGGAGTCTTCTTAGGAATGAGGGACAAATGACTGCAGAGAAACTAGCGGATAAACTCGATAAGAATGTTAGTACTATCTATCGCCATTTAAAAAAATTAATTGATGCAGGTTTTGTTAAAGAGCAAGATATACAAAAGGGTAAACAAAAATATGTTATCAAAGAATATTCTGCTGAACTCACTGACGCATTCTTCATTTTAAGTGAAGAAGCAGAGTCATTAATAGCTTCTCAACCAGGAGAAATATCATATCTTCAAGATTCAGTTCCTGTTATTCTTTCTTATTTCAAATCCTTAGGATTCAACCTAGAAAAGGAGGAAGAAGCAAAAACAAAGGAAATTATGTCAAAAATTCTGATTAAATTAAGCAGATTTATAGGAGATCTAATTGGGGAAGAAACAAGTTCTAATTTGATTTATGACCATGAATTTGAGGTAATGAGACGTTTCCTAGCTATGTTTCTCACACAAATAGATGAAGAATTTGACAAACAAGTTGCTAATCTACGTCTTTTGTTACTAAAGAAGTAATTTAGAAATTATTTTAATTTCTCGAGTTAAAATCCTTATCCGATCTGAAATTATAACATAAAAATGTTATAAATACATTTTTATAAGATTTAAAAGGATTTTTCTTAATATCCAGTATCCTACCTTATTTAGATTATGACTAACATTAATTATTTTATTAGATTTTGATACAAAGAAGAATTTATGATTTGAGACTCAGTTAAATAGAGAATCTTCTTCCACCTATAAATTTCAATTTTAAGAGTATCTATTTCAATATTTAAGAGTGATTTATAAAGATCAAGTAAAATCTTAGGGTCAGAATTAGAAGCTAGGTAATTTTATTGGCGATGGGTAAAGATCAAACATTGGTACGAGGAGAGTTTTTTCCTAGGTCAAATCAAAATATTTTATATCGATTATATATTAAAAATACAATAGGATTTCTCAAAGAGATATCTCTTTTTTCCATTCTCATAGGATTTTTCTCTTTTTTTTTAATTGGACTTGGAGCATTCATTCCAGTAATTTTAACATGGCCACTCCTTACAGCGTGGTTACTCCCACGACATTATAGATATCTCCAATTAGACAAACAAATTCTTATTATTGGCGTTGGTTCTTTACGTACTATTATAACATCAAGATTCACGACATTAATAAATCTTGAAAAATATCAATATGGAAATATACACCATATAGCAATCGATAGATGGGTAAGAAAAAATTTTAGAGGGAAAAGTGACAGTTTTGGAAGAGTTGAAGTTAAAATTGACCTTAAGACTCCTTTCTTTCAGATTTTACTTGACCCAGAAGAAATTCCTCAATTAATTAAAGTTTTAGATTCTCATAACTTTCATTCTAAGGTCTTAAAAAAACACTCTCGAAGAGAGTTTTTACTAATTTTTCCACATTCCCCCAGATTTCAATCTGATCAAACTAAAAATTGAGGAAGAGTCAGTTCTTAGGGATCCTATATAATCCAAGATGATGACGAATCCCTGAATTAATTTCAACTTCCTCTACTTTAATCAAACCACTATCAAAGATTTCAATGTTATTATATGTATTCATTCTCTTTGATCTTATTTTTCTACTTGAAAATGTTCCTGCATTTACAAAGACAGTATTCTCGACCTGAATGGATGTTGCATAATGTTCAAGTCCAGATAAAACCAATGGAACCTTTCGAGTTGTTAAAAATTCTATTACATCTCCAGCATCTTTAACAGCTCTTTTAAAGTACGCACGAGGGATAGGAAGTACACTATGGTGCATAACAACAAAGAAAAATTTATAATCACCATAAGTGTTAAATTCTTCTTCTATCATCCTCATTCTACTTCTACCTACATGGCCTGAAGGCTCAACACCAGTATTAATACCTAGAACACGTATTCGTGGATCTTCAAAAATCGGGTCTAAGGGGCCGACTTGTTTAACCCATAATTCTTTGCCAAATGGTTGTTGATCACGTGTACCTGGAATAATTATAAAAGGAATATTGATTTCACGCAGTTCTCTCATTTTATCCTTTGCTAAAGCAAAATCTTCAGGAAATGAATCATTGGTTAAATCACCACAATGAACCAGTAGGTTAGGTTTTTCCTGCACCATCATTCTAATTCCCATATCATAAACAGTTGGTAAAAAATCTGAACCTGTAGTAAAATGTGTATCAGAAAATTGACAGACTCGACAAAGAAGTCCTTCACCAGGGGTAATAAATCCAGTTTCTGTTATCATCTCACCTCTCCGAATACCATGCACTTCATTTATAGGTTCCTGAAATTTAGAATATGAATCAACTCCTAAGAACTGAACATTTATGTTTTCAGAATCTACAACTAGGTCTACAAATGTATGACCTGCCTTACCTCGGGTTTTAAAACTACTAAAAGTCCCTGCATTCACAAGAATCGCTTTTCTTCGTCCATTCGAGACCGTAAAAATATTTGGGTAATGTCTGTGAGCTGTTATTATTAAATCAATACCCGCGTCCCAAATCACTCGTGAAACATCCCCAGCATCAAGAATCATAGATCTTTCACGCCCAGTATTAGGAATGGGGAAAAGATGGTGATGAAAGCAGAGGATTTTGACTAAATTATCGGGATAAGAACCAAGTTCAGCAATAGCTTCAATTCCTCGGTCTCCAATACGACCAATATTTTCATCAGGTTCTGAAGAATCAATTCCTAAGATAATCATGTTTCCTCCAAACTTACGTGTATCAACAAAGAACTGTCTTTCTCCAAAAAAATCATTCCATAATTTATCACCAATATTCCGCATATCGTGGTTACCTGGTATGATAAAGAATTTATTAACTTTTGGAAAATTCCTTTTCAACAATTTTGTAGAATATTCAAAATCTTCATAAGTCCCAGAGTCGGTAATATCGCCTAGATGTAATAAAATTGCATTAGGATTTTTTCGAAGACGATCATTTATCATTCTTACTCCTGTTGAGAAAGCTCTTTTGTGAAATAGTCCTGTAAATTTAGATATATGCGTATCAGAAAAAATTATCACTTCTTCAAAACTGGGATCTACATTACTCATGTTTAAGACCTTAACTATTGATTTCTAGAATTATAAAAATATAGAATAAAAATTATCCCCTTTCTTTATAAAAATAGATGAATTAGAATACAAGGAATAATCGATTATGTGAGAATATTATGTCAAGTTTTGAAGTACAATTATTATTATAATCTCCATGGGTGAGAAAATTTAAATTATTTAAATTTCTTGCCACTTAATCTATTAAACTACTTTTTATTTTCAACAGGCTGTAATAAACTTGTCAAACTCCATAAAATGTCCAAAATGTTTAGGGAAAAAATTTATCCTTCTTGAAAAAAAACAAAAATGCCCAACATGTCGTGGTATAGGATCTACAAAACTAGTAGTGGGAAGTAAGCCCAAAGATAAAGATAATTGTCCTGATTGTAAAGGTACAGGATATATTATAAATAATAAGGAAGTAAAATGTTCAGAATGTAATGGTACGGGGAGAGTTACTATTAAATGCCTTCAATGTGGTGAATCAACTTTAAATTCCTCCCAAATATGTAGTAATTGTGAAAAAAATCTTAAAATCTATCAATTAGTTCCACCAGTTTCATCCAAAGTTGTTGAATTCAAAAAGATTTATAGATCACAAGTTGTTAATATTGTTGATTTTGGATATTTTATTGCTCTAGCTCCTAAAATTGAAGGATTAATTAGAGGGAAATATCAAGGAAAGGTAGGAGATTTAGTTTTTGTGAAACTTATCAACATTAAAGGGGGAAAATTAGAATTTGAAAGAGTAAATCTGCCAGAATTCCTCAATATTTCCATAAAACGTGTTCATGACGCAATTGTTTTAGAAAAATTAAACAAAAAACGTGAGGTTGGATCCTATGTTTGTAGTCATGCACGAGTAGAGAATATTAGACAGATTCCTCGTGGACCTAAGGTTTTTACCCTATTAGATGAAACAGGGATTATTGAAGCAGCAGCTTTTAACCTAGATATTTCTGATAATATTGTTGCAGGAGATACTGTCGAAGTTATTGGCCAATATACTATGCACAGAGGATCAGAACAAATTGAACTTTCAGACATATTTATTGTAGATGAAGCTTACGCCAATGCTTTCAAAAGAAATATGAACGAATTACTAGAAGAAAAAAGTGAACCACCTAACGTGGATTTTCTCGTTAAATCTGATTTTTATGATCAGTTAAGTCCAAAATTTCATAATATTGCCAAACGAATAAGAAGAGCAATCCTAGAAGTACAACCGATAATTATTCGACACCATAATGATTGTGATGGTATTACTGCTGGAATTGCTCTTGAAGTTGCTCTAAGAGAGCTGTGGTTTGAATTATTTGGGCCAGATGAGGAACAGCTTCGTCATATAGTAAAAAGGACTGTCAATAAACCTCCTTTTTATGATCCATTAGATGCTGTTCGTGATCTTGATTTTGCTCTTTCTGATCAAGAAAGATTTGGAGATAAACTACCAATCGTTATAATGCTTGATACAGGAAGTAGTGAAGAAAGTTTATTTTCATATAAATTATTAAAGACCTATGGTTTAGAGATTTATGTTGTTGATCACCATTTTCCGGCAAGTGAAATTCAGGGTACTGTGGATACTCATCTAAATATCTATTTTGTTGGTGGTGACTATAACATTTGTACAGGCATGTTAGGGGTAGAATTAGCTAGATTGATTAATCCAAAGGTTACAGATACGTTATCTCATCTTCCTGCGATTGCAGGAAAAGGGGATAGAGTGACAGGTGAGGTATATAATCAATACCTTAAACTTGCGCTTGATAAAGGTTATCAGGAGTCCTTTTTAGAAGATATAGCTTTAGCAGTTGATTATCAAGCTTATTTCTTAAAATTCTCCCCAGGTAGATTATTGTTGAGTGATTTATTAGGTTTAATTAGCCAACAAGAAAAACAAGTAAATTATGTTCATTTACTTTCTTCAGAAGCACAAAAACAACTTAAAAGTCAATTAAAGATCTCTTTGGAGTATGTTCAAGAAGAAACTTTAGTTAATGAAATAAATCTTGCTATTTTAGATGTTGAAAATTATACAAGCCGCTTCGACTACCCTCCTCCAGGTAAAATAACTGGAAGTTTATTTGATCATCTTACCACCAAATATCCAGGACTTCCTATTGTTACGATTGGTTTAGGTTCGGATTTTGCCATTTTCAGATCACAAAACGTGGATCTAGATTTTCCAAATCTCGTTAGAAAATGTGCACAAAAACTTCCTCATGCAGGAGTAGAGGGAGGTGGCCATGAAATCGTTGGGAGTATGAAATTCATAACTGGTGCTAGGAATGAGGTTATTGAGATTATTAGAGAAATTCTCAACTTGATCGAGGTTTAAAACAGGAGGTTTTAAGTGGAAAAGGTTATTATAAGAGAATATTCTGAGCTAGATGAACATAATTGGATTAAATGCTATTTACATTCATATTCTTCCTCTATTTACTTAAATACAATGGAAGAGACTAAACCCAGATATGAAACGCCTTCAATTCAGCTAATTGCAGAAAAAAATCAGAATATTATAGGAATTTTAGACATCATTTTTGAAGAAGTCCCAGGGCAGCTTGGTTCAGATTTAGAACAAAGAAGTGGCATAATCACTGTTCTTGGGGTTCTTCCTTCTCATCGAAGGACAGGAATAGGGATGCATTTACTTAAAAAAGCTGAATTGATTCTTAATAATATTCATAAAGTATATAGATGTGAAGTTTGGTCTCGCGAAGATGTTATACTGGATAATTTTTGGTCAAAATTAAAATTTCTTTGTATTGATCATTATTATGAGGTTTATTACTCAGATGACTTTTTTGAACGATTCAACATTAACTTTCCTTTTGAAATAACCCCACAAACTTTCATTGCTTCAGTGAATTCTCATTCATTCTCTAAATTAGTCCGTGATTTCGCTCCGGATCGTTCATTCAAGATTAAGATATGGGAAAAAAGTCTATATTGACATTAAAACAATTCTTCGAATTAGTTGAATAGTCTGAAGTTAAATACTTACTCTTTTTTCTATATCTTTCATAAAATTCTTAATAAGAACCACTGCTTCATCCAAACCTTTGTTTTCGTATAGTGTAATTTATCTCCACCTATTAAATTACGGTATCACGGAATTTAGGAAAGGCCCAAGAAGTTTAAGAAATGAGGTTTTACCATCTCAGTCTTATATTATCAAATACTATCATAATTATCTCTCATTCTATTGTTTAATAAATTTAATTTTTAGATAACTTCCATATAACAATGAATTTCTGACAATCATGTACATTTTAGTCTAGTAAATTAATTTGGTTAATTCATCAAAAGATAGACAATTTGTTTTGATGAATCCCCATAATCAATGAAATATAATTGAATACAAACAAAAAGTCCATATATATTACTAGTATAAATGTTAATTAAACTAATGAAGGCTAATATATGTCAATTTACTGTTCAGAATGCGGTAGCGTTGTAAGGAAGGAAGATATTTTCTGTAATGCAAGTGGTTCAAAATTAGATAAATTAAAAACTGCTAAATTTACTACCACACCAAGTTATTCCAAATCCACCTCAACCTATCAACATCAACCAAGAAAACGACTTTATCGAAGTGTAAATGATCGTTGGATAGCAGGTGTTTGTGGGGGTTTAGGAACTTATTTCAATATTGATCCTATATTAATTCGTATAGGATTCATAATAATATCCATATTAGGGTATGGAATGGGGTTAATCATCTATATTGTATTAGCTTTACTTGTAGAAGAAGAATCCTGATCAAAAAGATATTTTTTAAAAACAAATAAAATTTATGTGATTTAAAGTTTATTATCAGTATAATTAATTTCTAATCGTATAGTTTTAATATTTGGATCCTTTAACCTCAAAGTTTCGACTTGCCCTAGTAGAGAATTCCCAATAACCTCTTTGACAAATCTCTTTGTAGAAACAATCTGTCCATTAACCTCTAGTTTGAAATCTACAATCTTTTTCATGAAATCAACCTTAAAATAATTCAGAGACTTAATAAACTATAGGTTTTAAATACTTTCATAGAATTCTATAGATACCACCACAATTATTCAGGATCTATATATTTTGTCTCTTATAACCTTAACTTCAGTTACAAAAGAATATAAATTAGGAGAAATAATTGTCACTGCTCTTAAAGATATTAATTTGGATATAGAAAAAGGGAAGTTTGTAGTATTAGTTGGACCATCGGGTTCAGGAAAAACTACATTATTAAACTTGATCAGTGCTATTGATTACCCCTCAGCTGGTAGAATTCAGATTGATAATGTTGATATTTCATTTTTAAAACGAAAACAAAGAGCTCAATTTAGAAGAGAAAAAATTGGATTCATATTTCAATTTTTCAATTTACTACCTACTTTGTCAGCCCTTGAGAATATTGAATTCTCTTTAGATCTTTCAGGTATATTAGTTAATGGAAAACGATCTTTTGATAAAAAAGACATTCGTGAGACAGCAATGACATGGCTACGTGGTGTTCACCTAGAAGAAAGAGCTAATCACTTTCCTAGCCAATTGAGTGGGGGTGAACAGCAGCGAGTTGCAATTGCACGTGCACTAGCTAAAGATCCACCTATTGTAGTCGCAGATGAACCAACTGGAAATCTTGATTATCAAACGGGGGTATCAATTCTAAATTTAATGAAAAAGTTAAATGAAACCACAAATAAAACTTTCATTGTAGCTACTCACAACCAACAAATCGTAAAAATTGCTGATGTTGTTATTAGTCTTCAATTTAATCAGATTTATTGTTATGAACAAGATAACCCCCTTGATGTTTCAAAGCTTGCTTGGTAAACTAAATTTTGGACGAATAATCGAATGAAGTTCTTATCACGTTACTTTTTGAAGAAACTTAAAAGGGATATATTTTCCCAAAAATTTGTGTTTTTAGCTTTAATTATATTATCCTTTTCAGGAGTTGGATCCTATTTGGCTTTAACAATGGGATATTCGAACTTGGAGACCTCTTATCAGCAAATATATAGACAAACAAATTTTGCAGATGCAGAAGTCTCAACACACCATGATGTTTGGTTTAACGTCTCTAAAATAATACCAACACTTACAATGTTAAAACAAAGACACCCCGAAGTCCAAAATTTTAATTATAGACTGATTATGGATTCTGGATTCAATTTAACAACAGAAACTAGCAAAGGTGAGTTTAGAAGATATTATGCAGGAGGGAGAGTAATTGGGATTAAAGGTAATTTATCAAAAGAGGAGAGAATTAATGATCTTATTATTGAGGAGGGAGATTATTTTTCACAAGATACTCCAGAAAACAATATATTACTAGAAGCTCACTTTGCTCAAAGATTTGACCTAAAAGTAGGTTCTTCACTCGTAACACGAATTTTAAATGTTACAAATAATTTTACTATTGAAGGAATTGTGTTCAGTCCTGAATATCTGGTAATAATACCTTCGAGCTATGATTTTCTTCCTACTAGTATATTTGGTATAATCTTTACCCCTCTTCAGCAATTGCAAGAAATCACAAATCTACACGGGTTAGCTAATAATCTACTAATTGAAATAAAAGAAAAAGTTGATGTTCAAACAAGAAATAGAGTGATTAATAATATTTGGGAAGAGCTTAACCTTCAAACTAACAATTCCTTTATGTTACCAGTTATGCAAGAATACCAGATTTCAAATCTTGCATTAAGGCTTGATTTAGAGACATTCAAAGAATTAGCATTCTTACTTCCCTTAATTGTTCTTTCTGTTGCTTCTATAGCTATTTATATAACTACTGGGAGAATTGTTCAGAGTCAGAAGCGGAATATAGGTATTGCTGCTTGTTTGGGTTATTATTCAATAGATATTTTATTACATTATTCCTGTTTTTCTATTATTATTGGAGCTACCGGAAGTATATTAGGTATCATTGGAGGAATTATCATATCACAACTTATTACTGGAATCTATGCATATTTCATGCGATTTCCCCAAATCATAGAAATTAATTATCAATTATGGATTATATTGCTTGGTTTCATTGCTGGTACAATTAGTAGTCTTTTAGGAGGTTTATTTCCAGCATGGAAAGCATCACGCTTAGTTCCAAGAGAAGCAATTCAGATTACACCAAGTTTCTGGAGTGGAAAGAAAACAATTATTGAACGAATAATTAAATATAGAAATCTCAATTTAAAGATAACAATATCTTTAAGAAATCTTTTTCGGCAACGAGTGCGAACTAGTGCGACTTTAATCTCGCTAGCTGCCGCAGTAATGATTTTAGTTGTTTCCCTGTCCTTTATTGACTCAATAAACAACGGAATTTATAGGCAATTCAATGAAACATCCCATTATGATATAACTATCAAATATGAGGAATTAAAATTCTTCGATCTTGGTGTAGATGATCAAATCAAATATTTAAAGCAACTTCCTGGAATAATTTCCGTAGAACCAGTTCTTCAACTCCCATCTATCATAGAATCAGGAGGACATATTGAAAATATTCTAATTACGGCATGGAACACCACAAATCCCACAGTTCATTTCTTTCAATGGCAAAATCCTAAAGATAGTTTACAATTCAATAATAGTATTGTATTATGCCCTTCTCTTGCCAGAGTGATAGGTGTGAAATCAGGAGATATCGTAAAATATGGATTTCCAGACATTCCAGCCTTAAATCTAGCTTATATAGCTGCTCAATATGTTTGGAATGCGTATTCATCTTCTGGTATTGAAAAAGCAAGAAATGAAACTAAAAATTTCCTTTCAAACCTTATTCAAAATACTAAGGAAAGTTTATCTTTTTCACAAGAAAAAAAGGAAGTTAGGCTTCGAACTACTGATATTAAAGTAACAGGAATTTCAAAAGAGATCTGGGGAAACATCATTTATACTACAACTCAAAATTTAGTGGCTGATATGGGACTGGATATTTTCAAATCAGGTTTCGATATTGATCTTACACCTGTAACACAATTAATTCTAAAAGTCACTCAGCCTGATAATTTGACTTACTTAGGAGAACTACAGTCAAAAATGAGGAGTCTTGAAGGCGTACGTTCTATTGAATATAGAGCTGACTTCCAATCAGCTGTTAAGTCTCTATTAAATGTTTTCAACATCATAATATTTCTATTAATGATTTTTTCTTGTTTATTGGCAGCAGCAACGATATTTACTGCAATTTATGTGAATTATGAAGAAAGAAAGTGGGAAATTGCTACAATGCTTACGTTAGGACTTTCTGATAGCGAATTCATACAAATGTTTTCACTCGAGAATCTATTCCAAGCCTGTTTTTCCATGATCCTAGGTTTTCCTATCGGAATTTGGATGAGTACTTGGTTATTAGATAATATCCTTAGGGTGTTTTACTTTGAGATTATAATAAGTTTGTCAAGTATTTTGAGTATAATTACTGGTGTGATATTTGTGGTATTAATATCACAACTACCAGCTCTCTATCATGTTTTAAAATTGAATCTAACAATTGTTACGAAAGAAATTACAACGTAATTACATTTAAATGTTACTTTATAAAGAATAGAAGAATCTTGAGCAAAGATAACAAGTTATTTCATGCTCCATTAGGAATATTAGCAATAATACGTCCATCTCTCTTAATATCAATAAGATCTCTTTTATGGAGGGGCTGAAGCTGATTTTCTAAGACGATTGGATCCATCCCTACACTTTTCGCTAGCGATTCTAAGCTCATCTCTCCATTCATTCGTACAAGGATAGCTATTGGGGCGTAATTTGACAAAGAGAGGACTTGTTCGATATATTCATTGACATTTCTCATTTCATTTAAAGATTGTTTAGTTTTCTCCTCCTCAAGTTCTTTTTTGAGTTCGTCTATAGAGACTCTGTAATTAGTTATTTCTTTCATGATTTTTTCGTTTTGTTCTAGAAGAATTGTCAATTGACCATTTAATTGCCTATTCTTCTCTTTTAGTAAATCTTTTTCAGCAGTAAGATCAGTAATTTGAATATTATACTCCTTTAAATCTCCAATCCACTTTTTCTGTTCTTCTGCTAATTCTTCTTTTAATGAATCAATTTCATCTTGGTATTTTTTTGTATTTTCTCCTAACTTCCTATTTATATTCTCCTCATAGTCCTGTTTCACTCGTGTCAAGGATACTTGAAATTGGTCTTGAGCTTTCTTATAAATTTCTTTTTGTTCTTGAAGAGCTTTCTGATAATGCCCTTGTTGCTCAGAATATGCATTTGCCCATTCATTCATTGTACTTTGAGCCTGATTATCTATAATATTGTTTAAACGGGATATCTGAGCTGTTTTATCGATCAATTCCATTTCTAAGGAAGAATAACGATCTTCAATTTCTTTTAATTTGTTATTTTTCTCATTTAAGTCATTTTTAATATTTTTTACTTGTGAAAATAAATCCATATTTTGATTTGAAAGTTCCTCGTACTTTGTTCTCTCAATACTCAGTTTTTGACTTGATTTAGCATGATATTTATTGAAATTTTCTTCTAATTCTGAATAATCTTTTAATTTCTCCTTTAATTGCTGTTGTAAGGATTCTATGTCGAGATTTAACCTCAGAATATTATTTGCTTGAGCTTTATTCTTTTCATGATATTCTTGGATTTCTTTCTGATCTATTACCCCGAAATCTTCTAGCATTACTTTTTTCATCCAATTGAATGATTTTATGGTAATTCGAGTTAATTGACTTTCAATTGTCCGTTTAACTTCCTCATCAAAAGCTTTGAGTATTGATTCAACGTAAGTCCGATCCTCTTTTCGTGCAATAATGTTAGATCTATTCATTAGATCATTTTTTAAACCTGTAAATGCAACTCCCATCGTGTCGATAGCAAATTTTCGATCATTTGCTAAATCTTTAATAAATTCTAATCCATAATCCCGAATTTTTAAATCATGAGCTGAAGACATAACGATTCAAACCATATAAAATGAATATGTATCTTATACTTATAGTGAGATTTTTAATATTTGCTAATATATCAGTTCTAATAGCTCCTTAGTTTGACTTTAAAATAGAATTTATAAAAGGAATGGATTTTAAGATGAGATTAGGGCTTCTTATTCCCTCTTCAAACACTACAATGGAAGCCGAATTTGGTAGAGTAATCTATAAAAATGAATTTGATATCACTCTGCATATATCAAGATTAAGCCTTACCTCTGTTGATCCCACTTCTCTATATAATATGAAGAAAGAATTAAAACCAGAATTGCAAAAACTAAAAGATGCAGATGTTAACTTTGTCATTTATGGGTGTACTAGTGGATCACTTTTAGAGGGAAAAAAATTCTCTGACCAGATTATTCAGCAAATAAATGATTATCTTGGTCATGGTAATAGAAGTTCAACTACTTCACAATCTGTATTAAATTATCTTAGAATTCTAAATGTGAAGAAAATTGTTGTTATAACTCCATATAATGACAGTATTAATGAATTAGAAAAGAATTTTCTTGAAAATAATGGTTATCAAGTAATAAAAATTAAAGGTATGCAATTGCTACAAAATTTAGAAATTGGTAGAATACAATCAAAAGAATTACTCCAATACATTACTCAAAATCTTGAAGATATTAGAAAAGTTGAAGCTCTTTTCATTTCATGTACAAATCTTCCTACTTTTAAGATAATATCTCAACTAGAGGATAAACTTCAGATACCTGTTATCTCATCAAACTCCGCGTCGTTATATGAAGTTCTAAGCCAGAATAATATATATAAACCGATATTAAAGAAATTTAATAAGATTTTGGATAATTAAAATCACGATTTTTCTATTATACTTAATCTATACATTTTAAAAATATTTTTTTAATAATTTTTTTCTCTATTACAGGATCAATATTATCTACTGTTGGTGTACATTTTTTGGTAACACCATCGACAATTCCTTTCTTATTCAACATTTTAAGGTATGTAAAATGTTGATCATAACTGAAATTATGCTCAAATAATGAAGAGAGAGCATAAGCTCCCCAATTTGAGGTAGTTGCCAACAAGGCTCTATCTGCTAAGACATTAGAAGCAATTCCATTATGACAGGGACAAGTACAAACATTTGCTAAAGGGATTAAAGCTCGAATTTCATTTTCATATCTACCTAATCCCATCTCATTCCCTCCATCACCAATTCCAATTGTGACTGAATTTTTATTTTGAAGATTAATTCTTCTCCAGAAATCAGTTACAGGTCTATAATCAGATTTTATCGCATCACCATTCATATGGTGAGCAATACCAACTCTATTAATTCCAGGAAACTCAATACTAATCCCTAATGTATTTACGCTTAAGTCAACATCTATTGGGAATTTATCTGCTGAAAAAAGTTTAATATCTGGCAAAATTTCTCTAATAATATCTGAAATCATATCTAATAAAGTAGAAGGCAATAAAAAGACAATATTCTTCATATTTAATTTTGAGACAAAGGCTTCAGCAAGTACAAATGCCCCTAGAGGTCCATCAGTTTCAAATGTGTTATTTTTAGGAAAACCAGTAAAAATAATGATTTGATTAAATTTCTTTTCGTTTATAAGTTTAGCAGTATCTTCATAACAGGATTCTTTAATGTTTCTATTCTGTAAAAGTATGTTATACAGATTTTTAATTCCTCGTCTATCTGTTTCTAATAAAACTTCTTTTGATTTCATGTATCTTGATCCTATCTAAATTATTTGAATCTAAATATCAATTATTTACTATTGAAGAATTTTTGAGCATTTTTCCAATATATTTTCTCATTTATTTTTTCAGGAATATTCAAACCATTAATCAATGTTTGAGAATTTTGATTATCTTCATCTGAAAAAGGAAGTTTAACCTGTTGATAATTTGTTTCCCAAAATAAACGCTGTGTCCAATACCTAGTTGGAATGTAATCTATTGGTCGATCTTGGTTACTCCATCCAACGGATAAATCTGTTGCAAATAAAATACGATCTTGATATTTGAGTATAAACTCCCAAGAGGATTCTAAATCTCGTCCTAGTTCTCTAACAATCCATTTTGTTGAAGCAGTATCAATCATTAAATTTGGAAATTTATCTAATAATTCCCCTAGAAATGAATGATTATTAGGTTCTGGTAAACTCCCAAAATGTACACTAATTACCTTCAGCTTAGAATGAAGAGATAAAACATTAGCGAATTCTGATATTGCTCTCTTTTTACTCCGATACTTTTCATCTAAATATTTTTTCTCATACCAAATATCAGGATCTGCCACATGACAATCAATTGGAATATTTAAATCTTCAAGTAGAGCAAAAACTGGTTCAAACGAAGAAGAATCTATCGAAAAAGGTTGTTTTGCATTTGTATAATCCAAAAATCTTGGCCCAAACCACATTTTAGCTATTGAATATCCTAAAGTATGAGCTTCCTCAACTGCTGTGAGTAAGACTTTAGTATTATGCTCCGCAAAGGCATTAATTGGTAAATAATAGCCAAATTTGATTTTATCAGCTTTTTCTTCACTCTCCAAATTTTTCTTGATTTCAGGTGATGCAATTCCCATGAATTTTTTAACTCCATAGACTTCACCCCATCTTTCTAGCTCAGAAAAAGCATCAGCACTCCAAATATGGACATGAGAATCCCAAATTGGATTTTCAGAAGATTTTAAGAATAATAAGGGATTTTCAAGATCGAATTTCAAATCTACTCACATTATTCTAGTCATTTTTACTATAGACTTACTAATGGAGTTGATCTTCTCTGTTTCAAAAAGTATACTAATATGGTGTATGTGTTAAATACTATAATACTTTATAGCATTTTTAATAATAAATTTTGATGTATGATTGAATTTTATAATCCTATAATTATCGAGTGAATCCTGTAAAATGCCTAATTCTTCACTTTCTTTTATTAAAGCTCTCATATTTGATTTTGATGGGACATTAGTAGATAAAAAAGATATTATTTTCAATTAATTGCCGATTATTTGAGCCTCGATATAAATCAAGTATTATATGCAGCAGAACACACAACATTCTCAAAAATTAGTCATAAAGAAAGAAATGTAAAATGGATTATCATTAAAGCATCATTTAATGCATCAAGATCTCTCGGTTTTGGTTATTTCAAATCAATAAGAGCTGTGTTTCATTTAAGTAGAACCCATTCTAAAAATTTTTCAAAAGCAAACCCAACCTCTAATGCAAAAGATGCTATAGAAATATTGAGTTCGTTTGGTATTAAATTAGCTATTTTGAGTTATTCCTCAAGAAAGAAAATTGACCTTTTTTTACAGAAATACCTTGAAGGAAATAGATTTTTCGAATCTGAGGATATTCTTACTTCCGGTGAATTTGGAAAGGATAAAAAAGATGGAATAGATCACTTTATTAAGAAATTTGGGTTTGAAGCTTCAATGTGTGGAATTGTGGGAGATTTAGGAGGGGATATTCTGACAGGTAAATCTGTGGGATTAAAAACTTTTGGTGTAATAACAGGTTATACGAATCAAAAAATTCTTGACATAGCTTCTCCTGATAATATTTTTGAAAATCTTTTGGATCTTGCTAATTACTTGGTGGAAGAAGAGGGAGAAAAAGGATAATATTCTATCAAGGTTCAAGCCATCCACGAGACTTTGAAACAGCCTTTTTCCAATAATGAATCATTTTAAGTCGAATTTTATTATCCAATTTAGGTGTGAAGATGTAATCAATCTCCCACTTCTCTTTAAGCTCCTTTAAGGTATTCCAATAACCTGTAGCCAATCCAGCAGCATAAGCAGCCCCCAAAGCTGTAGTTTCCTCTGTCTTTGGCCTAATACATTCAATATTAAGTAGATCAGCTTGGATTTGCATTAATAGATTGTTTTTGGATGCACCACCATCCACTCTTAAACTTTTAAGTTTGATTCTGCTATCTTTTTCCATTACCTCAAAAACATCATAAGATTGAAAAGCAATTGACTCTAATACTGCACGCATTATATGTCCCCGATTACTTCCTCTAGTCAAACCTACTATAGTTCCCCTTGCGGTCGCATCCCAGTAAGGGGAAAATAATCCAACAAATGCAGGTACAAAATAAACACCACCATTATCAGGAACAGATAAAGCTAAATCTTCACTTTCAGAAGCAGAAGATATAATCTTTAACTGATCACGTAACCATTGGATTGCAGCTCCTCCAATTGCGATACTTCCTTCTAATGCATAATTTACACTATTTTTACCAATTCCATAAGCAACCGTGGTTATAAGCCCACTTTTGGATTCAACTATCTTATTACCTGTGTTCATTAACAAAAAGTTTCCTGTTCCATAGGTGTTTTTTGCATTTCCCACATCAAAACATGTTTGGCCAAACAAAGCTGCTTGTTGATCCCCTAAATCGCCTGCTACTGGAATTGTATCTTTAACATCTGAAAAGTTCATATAACCATAGAATTCAGGATCCGAAGAAGGTCTAATTTCAGGTAAAATATCTATGGGTATTTTTAAGACTTCAAGAAGGTCATCATCCCACTTTAAAGTTTTCAAATTCATTAACATGGTTCTTGATGCATTTGAAACATCCGTAACATGTGTACCATGATTTTTACCTCCAGTTATATTCCAAATAATCCATGAATCAATGTTTCCAAATAAGATTTCTCCTTTATTGGCTAATACTCGTGCATCAGGTAAATTGTTCAAAATCCATGCAATTTTAGGCCCTGAAAAATAAGTTGCGATTACTAAACCAGTTTTTTCCTTTATTAATGCTCCATAATTTTCATTTTTTAATTTCTCACATATATTTGCTGTTCGTGTACACTGCCAAACAATTGCATTATGAATAGGTTTACCTGTTTTTTTATTCCAAACAATTGTTGTCTCCCTTTGATTTGTGATACCAATAGCATTTAATCTTTTGAAAGGTATTTTCGCTTTATTTAATGCTTCACGAATAACATATTCTGTATTCCTCCAAATTTCCAATGGATCATGTTCTACATATCCAGGTTTAGGAAAAATTTGTTTATGTTCTTTATAAGAAGAACTTAGTAGGTTACTAGCATTATCAAAAATCATAAACCGTGTGCCAGTTGTCCCTTGATCAATAGCTCCTATATATTTCTCAGTTGTCATTTGTTACTTTCTCCAATTTAAAATTTGAAAAATCTAGAGTTCAATTTTCCCAAAATAAGTGAGTTATTATTCTTTTTTTTTTTAGGATGAATTTTCAAGATTAAAGCATTTTTTAATACTTTCAAGTGGAAATTCAATATTGTGATTAAAGACTTTAACGATTTCATAATCTTCAAGCATTGGATATTTCCTTATTAATTCCTTTAGAATTCTCTCTTTAACGACAAATATATTGCTTTGACTTCTCTTCATAACTAAATCAAGGATTTCATAATATCCTTGAAATTGTAGCTCTAAGAAGCCAATTTCATCAATAAAAAGGAAATCTTTTCCTAAAGAAGCTCTTATACTTTGATTTGCAATTTGAAGATTGTTTTTACTTACCTTGTAATTACCTATAACGAGAAATTCCTCTGATTCTATTGCTTCAAATGAAATCTTTTTGTTTTCATCAATGAGATAAAACCATTTTTTTTCATTTTGTAAAGTAATGACTCCCCCTAGTGAATCTGTGAACCCTTTAAGATACTTATAGATCTCCCAACAGAGGGTAGACTTTCCTGCTCCTATTGCACCCGTTATTATTATAGAATATTGTTTCATTACTTTTTCCTTCATATTTGTTGTAATAAATCAAAATTCAAACCTAGGGTTGAAGGGAAGAGGAAGAATAAAGAGTAAATTAAATATTGGTTTAAAAATAATTCGCTAAAAACTTTGATTTCAAATGTTATACCTAACTAGCTGAAGAAAAAAGAAAAAAGAGGGTGTAATAATAAAAACCCTCATGGAGAAAAGGAAAAATTATCCAACATCAATAATTCCATCACTAGTAATTGCAAAAACTGTTTCATTTTCAGGAAGTAATGGAGAATCTGCTATTCTAGCTATACGTCGTTCACCTTTCGATTTCCGCAAATAGACTCTAGTTTGACTCGCGTGAGCAACAATATTCCCTCCTACAGGTGCTGTTGGATCTCCAAAAAACATATCTGGTTTTGAATGAACTTGATTCGTTACAATAACAGCTAAATTGCCTACTTCAGCGATTTTAAGAAGAGTATGAATATGTTGATTGAGTTTCTGCTGTCTACCTGCGAGGGTTCCACGACCTACATATTCAGCTCTGAAATGCGCTATTAAGGAATCAACAATAAGCAGACCAATAGGTTGACTTTGACTATCTTTGGCAACCTTTTCTGCAAGTACCATTTGATGATCAGAATTGTACGCACGGCCATGCATAATATTCTTCAAAGTTTGTTTAATGTTTAGTTGTCCATCCCAGCGTTTACTCATATTTAATATCCTTTCAGGGCGAAAAGTTCCCTCTGTATCGATATAAACGACTTTTATTGGCTCTTCTCCATCAATATTTAATCCCCCCATTTCTCGGGGAAGCTGAGCAGCAACACATAATTGATGAGCTATTTGGGTCTTTCCAGTCCTAAATTCTCCATAAAATTCTGTCATAGACCCAGTTTCAATACCTCCACCAAATAAATCATCAAGAGCTGAAGAACCTGTTGTAATTTTCAACATATTACGTCTTCGCTCTAATACTTCCTCTGCAGTGACAAATCCAAAATCTAATGCGTCACGAGCGGATTGTATAATTTTACGTGCAGTAGCATCTCCAAGATTACCTACTGAAACCAATTCACCAATACTAACGGTAGCTAATGACTCTAAAGTTCCAAAACCAGCATCCTGTAGCTTTTTTGCAGTAGCAGGACCAATTCCAGGAAGTTCAGAGATTTCTTTTCTTGGACCAGATGATGTTGTATAAGAAAAAGTTTCATTTTCATTTGAACCACTTGATTCAGTAGCTTCATTGTCATCTATTTCTTCAACGTCAAGGTCTGAAGAAGTCCTTTTTTTACGAGGGGGCAAATATTTCATCTCTATTACTCTGTTTTTTGTGAATATACCCTCCATAACTTAGTTTATAACTAAGGAGAGTAATGAATCCAAATGAAAGATATATGATTTTGTCCATGCAGAATAAAAATGATTAAGGAATTGAATCTATAGTCTTTATTATTAATGAGAAAAGACATAATGCTCGTATTAGCACTACTTCTCTAATTCTTTTGATTTAATTAACAGAATGGATGAAAACAGTTCATTTTTGTTATTTTCAATCTGGTCTCTCTGAGGGCTTCGATTTTAACTAATAATTGATCTAAAATTATTATCTTCCCAAATTTGCTTTTCCAAGTATGGGACTCATTAAAACTTATTCTTTCTTAAAAGATCTAGATCAATACTAAAGCAAAATTAAAAGCATATAGGTGTAAATTTAGGTAAAAAATCTTTATCTCCTTTCCTTATCCACAATTTAAGAAGTAGTAAAACCTAATTTTAAATTGTAGAAGTGAATTATTTCATTCAATGTTTGATTGAACGGTGTTGTACTATTATTAATAAGGTATAGAGTTCATTTAGTAAGTCAGAGAGAAAACTGAAAATGGTGCTCCTCCCTCCGACAAAAAAAATTAGTGAATAAAGATGCCTTCTCAAGAACCAACAAACTTCACTACTTTATTTAGCTCACAATTAAGTGTATTCAAAGAGGATGGAGAAAATATTTTTACAGGTCATTATATTCCTGAACGGATATGGCATCGAGAAACCGAAATGAAAACCTTAGCATCTTTTTTTAGATCAATTATTACTGAATCTACTTCATCAAGTCGAAAAGTGGTAATTTATGGTCCAGTTGGGACAGGAAAAACAGCTATTTCGCGAAGATTTGGAAGAGATCTTATCAAGTACATGAGGAGAGAGTGGAAGTATGGTAAACCACTTTTTAAATATTTTCACATTAATTGTCGAAAAACTAAAACACCACACTTAATATTAACAACACTTCTTAGACAACTTGTGCCTGGATTTCCACTTCGTGGCTTTGGGGTAGATGAACTTGTCCGTATGTTCAATCTCCTGTTATATGAGCAGAATCTTGTCGTTTTAGTAGTTCTTGATGAGATTGATTACTTGCTTCCAGAGGAAAGAACTGATTTTCTTTACTCACTCTCCCGTCTTGAAGAGGCTCCATCAGGAAGAGAAGATCTTGGGCAATCAAATGAAAAAATAGAGGCCCGTTTCAATCTCTTACTTATTACACGAGATGAAAATTTTCGTCATTATTTAGATCTTTCTACTGCATCCTCTTTGGGTCAAAATTACATATTTTTCAAGCCTTACACGAGAGCTCAGCTCTATGATATAATTTACAGCCGTGCAGAGGAAGGATTGAAGGAGGAAAGTTATGATAACGATCTTATTGATCTTATTGCAAGTTTAGCAGAAGAGAACGGTGACGCACGGTTTGCAATCGATTTACTTTGGCGAGCTGCTAAAATAGCAGATCAGGAAAATGAAAATCATATAAAAAATGAGCATGTGAGAAATGCAATAGTAACTATTCTACCAATAGAAAAGTCGTTACTAGATGATTTGAATACACACCAAAAAATACTCCTTTTAAGTACCGCAAAATTATTACAGAATGAAAAAAAATTGTTTGCAACCACTCCAGAAGTGAAACAATCCTACATTGAAATATGTGAGGAAGCTGGGGTTAGACCACGACGACAGACTCAGGTATGGAGTTATTTGAGGGATTTAAATAAATTAGGACTGATTCAACTAGAAGTCATGAATCGGCACAACCAAGGTCGTTCCATGGGTCGTGTGACATCAATCCGGATTTCTGATATTCCAGTGACAGAAATCATAAACCGTTTGACACCTTTAAACTTTCGAATAGAAGAAAGTGTAATTTAGTTAAATATGTCTAATATTAAAAATTATGTGAAAAAACCAAAACAATTTTCATTCACAGAACTAAATTTTTAGATTTTATCTTTAACTCCTTGTCTCTGGCATCAGGATCATTTTGATACTCTGTCCATATCTGTATCCCCTAAGCTGACTTAGTAGATGCAATTTGAAGTTCTTTTCCCAATCCTATCAATAATTCCTCTCCACGATTTGGCAATCCTTTATCTCGTCTAAAAAGAATGTTTAGTACATGAATTAATTCTCTTTATTAAATTTAGTGAGTATTTCTTATACATAATTATTAGTAATTTACCTTTTGTCCATAAAAGTGGTTTTCGATCTTTATTAGATCATTTTCTGTAAGCATTCAGAAGGAAATTATTATTGAACCTTAAAAAAATTTTCTAACTTAGCAAGTCAAGGAATAACGTTATTCGCATAAATAGAAGGTGAATAGATAAGTTCTATAGAAACTAATAAACTTTTAACCTTCTTTAGCGTATTTATTGATTAAGGTAATTTTTTTCTTCTATGTTCTTGGATTAAAAGATTTATAATAACTCACTTTGGATAATGTCATCTGAGCTATTTAATCTCATATTGCTATTTAAATTTAACATGAATGATTAATGGAGATAAGAATCCTTTGTCAAGTAAAAAAGAGTTTTTAATTGAAGATTTGGATGCAATAGACGATGAATATGATACAATATCGTCGAAAGCATCTGTTAAGGATGCAGCTCTTAAAATGAAGGAGCTTGGTATTCCAGATTTAATTGTAGTTGATGATAATGAAAAAGTACTTGGAGTTATAGCTGATTTCGATATAGTTAGTGGAGCAGTCGCAGAGGGTATTAATACTCAGGTTGCCAAAGTAACTGATTTCATGTACAAAATCGAACCAGTCCAAAAAGTGACTCCAGTTTCTGTAGCATTTAATCGTATGCGTGATCTAGATGTATCAGTCATTCCAGTTATTGAGAATGATAAACTTCTAGGAGTTGCTACGATCATGGATTGCTGGGGTTTTCTTCCAGAAAAATATGAGGATCAAAAAGGATTAATTGCAGTATCTAATCCCAGATTAATTAATTTTCTCTTTTCAATGTTTATGACTATTATTTATCTCTTGTTTGGGATATTTGCTCCACTGCTTGGAATAACAGGATTTCTAAAGGCACCACTAATTACCTCAGGAAGTTATGAGGCTACCTATTATCTCTTTGATGCTCATGGTCAAGGTTATTTCTTTAGATACATTGAATTTCCTACAAAATTTCAACTTTTAGGTTGGGGTCTCACGATTTATGGGTTTATTTTCCTTATTCTAGGACTTTTTAGTGTTTTTGCACTTTATCAATGGTCATATGCTGATTATCAGTTAGTTAAAATTCGTCGGAATTGGAAAGGAATCGGATTTTTAGTTGGCCTAATCAATCTAATTATTCAATGGAGCATATTTTTAGTTTTAATGGTTACTGACATTATTTCCGGGGCTTCGATTGATATTCTAGGATTAATTCTTGGTTTTATTGCAATTCTTGCACTTATCCTAGCTGTTTCCAGAGAGTATTTCTTTCGTGAAACATCAGTAACCATAAAGGAGGACTAAACAATGCCTCGCGGTGGCGGTGGTGGATTCCGTGGAGGAGGAGGTGGAGGAGGCGGATTTCGAGGAGGAGGGTTTAGAGGCGGAAGTGGTAGCTTTCGAGTAGGCAGTGTGAGATCTTCAGGACGTCCATTTGGTCGTACTGGAGCACGAAGGACAGTCTCACGATCACCTAGTCGTCAAAGTACAGGTCGTTCCACTTTTTGGAGACGTCCTCATAGACATTATTGGGGACCTTATTATAGACCATGGTACCGACGTTGGTGGTATTGGAACTGGTGGTGGGGATATCCTGGAAGACCATGGTATTATGCTCCTGTATATTGGGGCGGAGGTGCAGCTTTAGCAATTATAATTGTCCTCCTAATAATACCAATTATTGGTCTGGCAATTATTCCATATCCATTTACTAATGCCTCATCAGATGGATTGGTTAATTATAGAGATACTCAGACATTATATTATAATGAATATTGGTATGAACGAGAAACTATGTCAACCGGTGGTTCTATAACATATTCGATGGAAGCTATCAGTCCTTCGGGTCAAGGAGTAACATTTATCATAGCAAATCATCCATTTGAAGCTTTTCCAGCAACTTCTCAACGTTCAGGAACCTATAGTGAAAATGATATGGTTGTTCAAGCAGATCATGACTATCAATACCTAGGGTATTTCTTGAAACCTGGGTCATCTTTGGATTATTCTTTTGAAGTGGTGTCAGGTGAAATAGAATTTTTCATTGCAGACGCGAATGATCTAAATAAATGGAATAATTGGGAAACAATTGTACCTGAGGATGAATATATTGGTAGTGGGAATTATAGTAATCAATTTATCATTCCATATGCTCAAGATTGGTACCTTGTATGGTATAACCCATATGCAACTCCTGCAGTCATCGATTTCATCGTTGATTATATTGCTGAAGATGTTTATGACTTCAGTTCAGCTCCTGTTAATATTGGCCCTACTGAGACAGTTCCTGAGAGTACCTTTGTAGTACCCAGTAGTGGTACTTGGTATTTCTTTGTCTACTTGGATCCGTTTGTTAATCCTGATTATTCTGTCGAAATCACGTTCGATGTTTCTTATGAGACTGGAGTAACCCATACAGATCGATGGACTGATTTTAGACCGATTCTTTTAGTTATTGGAGCAATAATTGTAATTATTTTAATCATCGCGTTAATTCAACGCAGATCTAGAAAAAGTCAACCTCCAGATACTACAACAGTTACTCCAGTTACCCCCTCAACGGCTCCTTCTGCTGATGTTGTTACAACATCTTCCAGTGGTCAGTGTCAAAGATGTAGATATGACTATAGGGCAGGAGATATTTATTGTAAGAATTGTGGGGCAAAATTGATCGGAAGGGACTATGGATCCTCCAACGTAACTACTCCTGCATCGTCGAATAATTGTACGAGCTGTGGACAAACAATAATTCCTGGTAGTAAATATTGCAAACATTGTGGGGCAAAGGTCATCACTGAAAAAGGATATTCGTACTTCCCTGATGAGAGAAAATCATTCTATTGCCAATTAGATGGATCAAAACACCCTTCAACTGATTCAGCATATCAATGTACGCAGTGTTCTAGAATGATCTGTAAAAATTGTTATGATGATCTGAGTAGAACGGAAGTTTCTGTTTGTCCGTATTGTAAAGGGTCTCTTCATCAAATTCAATGATAGACCTTTTATTTTTTTTTATTCAATTCTGGAATTAAATTAGGAGGCCTATTTCCAGCCTCAATTGCTATAATATTATTTGCAACCATTACTGCCATTGCATTTCTTGCGTTGGTTGTTGCAGATCCTAAATGTGGTGTCATAACTATGTTTTTCAGCTTTCTCATTCGCTCAGAAATAAAAGGTTCATCATAAAAAACATCTAATCCTGCTCCTGCTATCAATCCAGTCTCAAGTGCTTCAATCAGGTCAGTTTCATTTATTACTTTTCCACGAGTCGTATTAATTAAATAAGAAGAAGATTTCATTACTTCTAACTCATTTTTAGATATTAAATGGTGAGTCTCTTCAGTATAAGGAACATTTAAACTAAGAATATCAACATCCTTTAGTAGATCCTTTAAACTAGGATAATGAATGAATCCAAATTTTTCTTCTAATTCAGGTTTTCTTGTCCTTGAATGATAAATAATTTTCATGTCAAAGCCTATTCCTCGTTTTCCCACGGCACTCCCAATTCGACCTGCACCTATAATTCCCAGTGTTTTTCCTGTGACTTCATAACCTAACATATATTCTGGAAACCAACCAGAAAACGCATTTCGTCGACAAATGCTATCGCCTTCTATTATCCTTCGTGTAACAGCTAATATTAAAGCCCAAACTAAATCAGCTGTTGCATTGGTCAAAACATCAGGTGTATTTGTTACTTTTATACCAAATTCTTTTGCTGCTTCAATATCAATATTATTATAACCTACAGCATAGTTAACTATTCCTTTAAGGTTAGTAGCGAGCTCCATATGATGTTTTGTGATTTGAATAGATAACAATGGTATTAAATACTTAGTTTCAGGCAATTTTTCTTTAAGTTGATCATCAATAGATAGATTTTTGTCTAAAACTTCTATTTCAAAGTTTTTTTCTAATAAAATAATACCTTCTTTTGGGATACGATGTGTACAAAGTACTTTAGGTTTCATTTCATTAATAATTCCTTTAATTTTATTCTGATTGATAAATGATAGAGCCACCGACAACAGTAGAGTCAATTAAATTTGAGTTTATTTCTTCAGGATCAATTGAATTAAGAGGTTTTTTCAAAATAACAAAATCTGCGTACTTATTTTTAGTTATGCTACCTAGTAATGACTCCATAAACAAGGCATGAGCATTATTAATAGTATAAGCTTTTACAGCCTCCATCAGGGGTATTTGTACCTCATGAGATGGAAAAATTAATGCCTCTCTTATCCCAAAAAGTGGATCAAGGGGCATATTATCTGAACCAAAGCAAAGATGAGCCTTATGAGTCAAAATAGTGTTAAATCGATTGAGTTTCAGAAAACGATCCTTTCCAAGTCTTTGTTCATACAACTGCCCTGGATATTGCCATTTTAAAAAGTTTGGTTGCATAGATAATATTATTCCAAGTTCTTTTGCTTTTTGAATTTGAGGATTTGAAATACATTCAGCATGCTCAATTCTATGACGTCTTTCAGTAAATGTTTTTCCTAATCCTTTTAACGCCTTCTCATAACAATTTAACAAACGCTCAATTGCCTGGTCTCCAATTGCATGAATACAAATGGTATATTCATTTTCTTCAGCAAATTTGATTTGTGCTACTAATTCATCGTCATTTAAGAAAATTTCGCCATTCGTATCAATATCCTCATATCTAGAGCTCAATAAAGCGGTATAGGCCCCCAAAGCTCCATCATAAAAACCTTTGAATCCAGAGAAACGGAGATAAGACGAACCCCAGTTTTGAGTCATTCCTATTGCATGAAATTGCTTAAGAGAATTTCGAGTCGGATTAAGAAAAATTCGAATTCCTAATTTCTTCCCAGTATCCAATGTAAAATAAGCTTTCAGTATATTTTTCTGTCCTTCAGGTGTTATAGTTAAATTATCAACAACAGATGTAATACCTTTTGATGCAGCGAAAGAAGCGGCTTTTTCAATACTATTGGGAATTAAATTTTGGTAAAATGGTGTCATATCAATCCAGACATCCTTTAATATACCTGAAGGAATTCTAGTTGAATCTTTGTCTACTCCAGGATGGTTTAAATCAAGATTTAAAGCTTTAAATGCAAGACTATTAACTACTACTAAATGTCCATCCTCTCTTTTCGCATACACAGGGTTTTTTGGGGCAATTATATCTAAATCTACTTTTTGAATATATTTTTTAGAATCAAGCCATTTTGATTCATCCCAATTTGAAGCAAATAACCATTCACCTGGTTTCTTCTTTGAAATCTCTTCTTCAATTTTATCTAATGTTTTTCTATAGGTTAATATATTTGATAAATCAACTGATAAAATTCCAGAATCCTTCCAAAGATGTGTATGAAGATCAATAAACCCAGGAATGATCGCTTTTTCAGCAAGATTGGTGAAATTTGTTGTATTTTTCAGGAATTTTTCTTTATGAGAACCAACATAAACAAATTTATCATTCTTTACTGCTATCATTTCTACAGAAGGATTTATAGAATCCATTGTTTGAATATGATCACCAAAAAGAACCCAATCATAATATTCTTTTGTCATATTTTTAGAACAACCTATTAATTAATCCAAATCAAATCGAGGATATTTTTAAGTGGTTTTTCGTCTTTTCATTTAAGTATCAAATGGTTAAATCAAGGATTAATTTTAACGAAGAAAAATTAAGAAAACTATTAATTTCTATAAATTAAGCTCTTTTCACTATATTTCGATAATATGTAATTATCAATGTATACAGGTGACTAGAAACGACAGATAATACACGAATTATAGAGTTGGACATGGGTCATGGGGGTAAGAAGATGGACTTCTTAATTGAATTTATAGCCAATAGAATAGCAATAAAAAAAACTTCAGAAAATGCATTAGGGGTAGAAGCATTTGATGATGGAGCAATTATTCCTTTTGCTAATCAGAATTATAATATTGTTGTTACAACAGATTCATATACTGTGACACCCATTTTCTTTCGCGGAGGAAATATTGGGACTCTAGCTATTTCAGGTACAATAAATGACCTCCTAATGATGGGAGCAAAACCAATTGCTATAACATTAGCACTAATAATAAGAGAAGGATTTTCATTTCAGGAATTAGGGGAAATAATTAAAACAATATCCGATATTTCTTCAAAATATGGGATTGCTATTGTTGCAGGTGATACTAAGGTTATGCCAAGAACAGCAATGAATGAAGTTACATTAATTATTAATACAACTGGATTTGGTGTGATTCCTCCCAATATGAGAATAACTGACAGTTCTATAAAACCTGGCGACAAAATAATTTCCACAGGAACTTTAGGTGACCATGGATTTGCTATGTTAGCAATTAGAGAAGGTATTGAGTTAGAAACTACACTTGAATCGGATGTTGCCCCCTTAATTGACCTCATTCTTCCTTTGTTAAAGTATAGGATACATGCGATGAAAGATCCTACACGAGGGGGGTTAGCCAGTGTTCTAAATGAATGGGCTAAAAAATCAGCTGTTTCTATCTGGTTAGAGGAAGCTACAATACCAGTTAAAGAAGAAGTAAGGATAATTTCTGAAATTTTTGGAATAGATCCTTTATTGGTCTCAAATGAGGGAAAAGCAATTCTCGCGGTTCATCCTGAGGACGCAGATAAAATTCTTAATGAAATTAAACGTTCAAAATTAGGAAAGAAAGCTGCAATTATTGGTGAGGCAAAATCTAATAGAAAAGGCCAAGTATTACTTAAAACCCGAATTGGGGGTCATAGAATATTAGATAAACCTGTTGGTGAACCAATTCCTCGGGTTTGTTGAGTCTTCCCCTTTAAGTTGAGGGTGTAGAAGATTCCTTTTCAGATGCCCATATTTCTTCCCAAAGTGTAAGAATCTCTTTAGCTTCTTGGGGTTCAATCTTAGATACTGCATAGCCAGTATGGATTAATATCCAGTCTCCTTGCTTCACCTCATCAGGAAGTAGAGCAATACTTATTTCTCTTTTAACACCTTGTCCAAAATCAGCTAGAATCATCGTCTTATCAATAAAATTAACAACTTGAGCGGGAATTGCAAGACACATTCTTAATTATACCCCTTCTATTGGTCTAGAATCACTAAATATTGTAAATTTTTTATCTTTGATAAGTTTAATTATTTTTTTCATGTTCATCCATTAGTTTAATCTCGTCTTTTTTCCTTTACATGAGGAGATTATATACGGTAATAATTTGATAAAATTTAGATTTCAGCCTAATTGTGGTTTTCCTTTGTATTGTACTATAACAATAACAGGTGTTGTGCAAGGGATTGGATTTCGTCCTTTTGTATATAATATTGCAGTAAATCATAATCTTCAAGGATTTGTATTAAATCGTGGGGATGCAGGAGTTGAAATACAGATTAAAGGAACTAGAACTAGCATCAATAGTTTTATAGCGGATCTTAAAAATAAAAAACCTCCACTAGCTCGTTATGAATCCTTTCAAACAGCTTTTAATGTCCAAAATGATATTTTAGACAATTATCATTCATTTAAAATTGAAAAAAGTTCACTGATGCAAGGATCTTCTGGTTATATTCCACCAGATCTACCTATTTGTAATATTTGTATTGAAGAAATGACTTCAGATCCTCGTCGGAAGTTTTATCCCTTTACTTCGTGTGTTGAATGTGGCCCTCGTTTTACTGTAATTACGTCTCTCCCATATGATCGCCCACGTACAGTTATGGATCAATTTCCATTATGTAATGATTGTTTAACTGAATATTCTAATCCTAATGACCGTAGATTCCATGCACAAACTACATGTTGTTGGAACTGTGGTCCTAAATATTCATTAATTGATAAAAAAGGAAATATAATTATTGATCCTCTTAGCTTTCAATCAAAATGGCAGGAGATTAATACTTTAATTAAAGAAGGGTATATTATTGCTATTAAAGGAATAGGAGGAACTCATCTTGCTTGTAGTACACTACAAGATGATCCAATAATTCGATTACGTCAATGGAAGGGAGCTAGAGGGGAAAAACCGTTTGCTGTTATGTCTGGGAATATTCCAAAGGTTAAATCATTTGCTTATTGCAGTGAAGATGAAGAGAAAATTCTCCATAGCTTAGCAAGACCAATTGTTTTATTAAATAAGAATAAAGATTATTTTCTTTCGCAATTTGTCTCTCCAAAACTTCATAACATCGGAGTTATGCTTCCATATGCAGGTATTCATGTGTTACTTGCGAATAATACTACTGAACCAGCCTTGATTATGACATCTGCAAATCCAAGTAATTTACCTACATTGATTAATAATTCACAGATTATTTCTGATTTATCCCCAATAGCAGATTATTTTTTATTGCATGATCGAGAAATCTTTCAACGTGCTGATGATAGTGTATTAAGAATTCATGATCTAACAAGCTCTTCTCGGCCTTTGTTTATTCGTAAAAGTCGTGGTTATGTACCTGAACCGATTTCTCTTCCTTGGACTACTCCCTCTCCTAATGTATTAGCATTGGGAGCTGAAATGTATAATGTGGGAGCTTTAGGACTTAAAAATCAATGTTTTGCTACTCAACACATCGGTCATATGTCTACACTCGAAAACATTGATTTTTTTAACGATTCAATTCAACATTTCAGAAAGTTATTAGGTATAAAGAATATCGAAGCCATTGGTGGTGATTTACATCCTGATTTTTTTACCACAAAATTGGGGTATCGACTCTCCGAGGAACTTCATGTGCCCTTTTATCAATTTCAACACCATCATGCTCACTTAAGCGGATTATCGTTGGATGGAAAAGCCAATCCAGATGATTTAATAATTTGTGTTGCATTGGATGGCACAGGTTTTGGATCTGATGGAAATATTTGGGGAGGTGAAATTTTATTGGGTAATTATGAAGAATTTACTCGGGTAGCACATTTAGAAAATCAAATACTTTTTGGAGGCGATAAAGCTATAGTTGATCCTCTTAGAGTTCTTCTTTCCATACTTCTGAAAGGATTCAATATTGATGACTTAACTGTTTGTCTTCAATCATTACCATGGCTAACTTGGATTCCTCAACGTGATGATTATCAGATTCTTAGTACTCAAATCACCCATTCTTTATCTAAAAATACATCTAAAAAGATTATACAGACATCTAGTACAGGTCGTATTCTAGATACAATTAGTATTATGCTTGGAGCTTCTCGTGAAAGAACTTATGAAGGAGAACCCGCAATCAAGTTAGAATCTTTAGCTGAGAAGGCAAAAAAGCGTTCTAAAAATTTAGATTTTGATTTACCAATTTCTACTAAGTCAGGAGGTAAGATTATTATAGAAACTTCTCCTTTTATATTTGAAATCTGGAATGAGATCCAATCCAATAGCTCTTTACCTGAAATAGCATATGCAGCTGAATTAGCAATAGCGAAATCCTTTGCAATGGTAGCAATAGATTGCTTAAATCAGCATGGAGCATCTAAGGTGGGATTATCTGGGGGAGTTGCATTCAATAGGGTAATATTTTCTGAATTTTATCGAATCTTGGAAGCGAATAACCTAGGAAAAAAGATAATTTACCATCATCAAATTCCCTGTGGAGATGGAGGAATAGCTATAGGTCAAGTCCCCCTAATCCAAGCAAAACTCCTTTAAAGCCCTTCTCTTCTTTTTAAAGGAATAAAAAAGTAACCCAAGTGTCATCATATTGAATACATTTAAAATATACATCACATAATTACCCGTAGTATATTCCTTAAAGAAACTTCATATCTTTCTTTATGAAGAAAAAAGAGAGTCGATATAGAATGGCATTACCTGAAAAAAATAACGCTAAAATACCTTTATATCAGAATGGTCTTCGAGATTTATACCAATCACTAATAGAATTAAAAAAGATTCTTAAAACTCCAGATGATAAATCAGCAGATGAACTTTATAAACACCTAGTGACTATTGAAGACGCTTTGGAGACATTATTGAACTGGATTAAGCTTGAAAAGAATGGTCTTCGCAATTTTGAAACTATTCTAGAATGGACAAATCAATTAGCACAAGATGGTTCAATGCATATAGATGAATTAAGAAGTCGATTAAGAACAATTCTACTCCCACAAGTTGAATCATTTACCCAAAACCTTGCTACTGGAGAAAAAAGTGCACTAAAAGTGTTAGATGTAATTAAGAAAAATCTAGAATCTGTACAAACATTTTTAAAGATGGTTCAGCAACAAAATTTTAAGCTATTAACCATGATTGGTTATGAACCTCAAGATGGTACCTCTCACTTAGATCTTGCCCTTTTCAATCTATATCAAGGTCGAATCCCGGATTTTAATAAGGAATTAAGTTATTTAAAACAAAACTTGCAGGTTAAGGAATCAAATGGATCGAGTTAAATTTGCTAGAACTTAAAAAAGATCCAAAGAGGATTTGATTCCTTTGGTGTATTATCCACAATTTTAAATTTAAAAAGTACAAAAATTCATCAAAATAAAAAAAAAGTAGTAAGGTGTGTTTTTTGGCAAAAATAAACCCAAAACTAGCATTCATTCAAAGTATAGCAGAACAAGAGCGACTTCAAGATCAACAAATCTCTGCTGAAATCAAATCTGCTCTTAATATTCTTCAAAGATCCCCAAAGTCTTATTATACACTTCAAGATATTGAAAAAATGCTCGAAGGATTGAAAGTAAAGATGCAGGAAATAAATAAATCAACACATACTGAATTTTCAAAGCGAGGTTTAAAAGAGGTAGATAATCTCGACTTGATGGATACTAGTGTCACATTAATCACTATAGAGGAATTAGATCAGCTCAAACGCGAAAATACAGAATTGAAAGAACAAAACTCTGATATTACCACTTTCGAGATGAAAATAAATGATTTAAATATTCTATTAGAAGAAAAAGAAGCTTTGATCTCCCAATTAAAAAGTAAACCAGAAATTGACTCTAAAAAGGTACAAGAAACTATTCAGGAGTTAAATCGTCTTCAAAAACTTTATGATGAATCACAACGTGAATTTAAAAAAGCAATTATGGAAAAAGAAAAATTTGAAACAGAATTTGAGAATATTGGCAACACTCTTATGGCTACTCGATTAGAAATAGAAGAATTGCAGGAAGTCCTCGCCAAAAAAGATATTGAAATTGGAAATCTTACCTCAGAGGTTCAAGTTTTATCCATACAGGCTGAAGAAAATATTAAAATTAAAGAAACATTAAACAATCGAGAGAAAGAACGCGAAACTATAAAAAACGAACTGAGAGATTATAGAACGAGGATCTCTAACCTAGAAAAGGAACTCAAAAACCAAGAAGAGAAAATTGAGGAACTAGAACAAGAAAATGAGGATCTCCTTCTAGATTCAGGAGAAACAGCCCAAGAAGCTGTTGAATTAAGGAGAAAATTAACTGATTTACAAAAGAACCTTGATCAACGAGAAGCAGAATTTCGAGAATTATCAATTAAAGCTGAGAGAAGCGACCGAGACACACAGGAAGTGTCAGAACATTTACAGAATCGGCTAAATTCTTTACAAGAAGAACTTAATGAAACTCGTAAGATTAATTTAAGTTTAGAATCAAAGATTGAGGAACTTGACATCGAAATCAAGAGCAAAAACGAAAGAATCACTATTATAGAAAAAGATAAAGAGAAACTCCTAGAATCATTCTCAAATTTGAAAATTGAACAAGAAAAACAAAAATCAACAATTAATGATCTTAAAACTCAACTTACAACTAAAGAAAGCGAATTAGATGAAATTCAAAAAGAATTGGAAACACAAAGAGAAGCAAAGGAGGAAATTTCACATTTAGCAGATAGTTCACGATCAAAACAGGCTGAAGCTCAAAGAGAACGCGATATTTTCGAAACGAAAATTAGAGCACTAGAAACGAGAATAAAGGATTTTGAATCAGCTAATGAAAGACTAGAAAAAAGAACGAATGAGTTATCGAAAGATTTGGAAAAGGTTTCTCAAGATTTAATGGCTACAACAAACCTTAACAAGAAATTGGAAAAATCTAACTTAAAACTTAAAGATGTGGTTGAGACTTTACGAGTGAACCTTGCGAAAAATCCTAAATTTGCTTTATTATTTATTTTACAGGACATTCGACAAGCATCAGTTGGAGAACTGGCAAAATCAGCAGCAATTCAATTAGCCTTTGCAGCACGATTATTACAAGATCTTCATTCTGAAGGTTGGATTGAATTCAATGAAGAAACTGGAATTGCTTCACTAAAAAAATCACTTCTTGAAGCAGAATAAAGAATTCAAACCGAATAAATAATTAGGTGTATCAGAATGGATGTTGTTTCACTCCTAAAGCTATGTAAAAAGAATTTAATCGGTTTAGATTCAGAAATTAGTTTAATAATTTCAGCAATAGACAACCAAATTCCAGTAATGATAGAGGGAGACTCAGGAACTGGGAAGACTGAATTAGCAAAAACCTTAGCATCTGTTTTATTAAGGCCATTCTATAGAGTTGATGGGGATGAAAATCTTACTATAAATAAAATAAGGGGATGGTTTGATCCTCCATTAGTAATGAAATTAGGCTTTAGTAAACAAAGTTTTGTTGCAGGTCCATTAGTTAGGGCAATGCAAGAAGGAGGACTTTTTTTCTTTAATGAAGTGAATAGAGCACCCAGTGAATCATTGAATGGTGTATTAGCAGCAATGGATGAAAGGAAAATTGACATCCCCCAAATGGATCGAATAGAAGCAACTAATACTTTTTATTCGATCTTCACTTTAAATCCACAAGAATACGTTGGGACAAATCCACTTCCAGAAGCTTTTTTTGACCGCTGTATATTAATAAAATTATCACATAAGTCTGGGCAAGAGGCAGAACAAATTGTTCAGCTACGTACAAATTATAATAATAATGATCTAATTTCTAAAATTGTTAAATTTACAGACGAAACGAGAATTTCAAAGTACTTTGAGAGAGGAGCTAGTGTAAGAGCTGCAATTCAATTGACTCAGCTTTTGAAAAGTCAAATATTATCTCCTGAAAATGTTCTTTCTGCAATTTTTGCAGTATATTCAGGAAAAGTAAAATTACACCCAGATATTGCAAAATCCGTGAATGAATGCTTGAAAGAACTCGCTGAACCGATTTTTTTAATCCCAACAAAAAACTCATAGAGCGGGACGTTGATCCCGCAATTCTCTACTATCAAAAGCTGGTGAATTCCACCTTTAAAAGTTCGCTACTTGAACAAATTTATGAAGTTCAATCCCAACAAAAATTTGACCAAAGTAAAGCTTTTGATTTCACACGAAAGGCGTTTCAGCATAAGGAAATCCACGTAGTAGAACTTATTTCTGAATCATTCCCTAAAATTGTTACAGAGGTTATTGAACTAGATAAAATTGATTTGAATTTAATCTTAGAGTCATCTACATTAATATTTCAACTTAAGGAATACTTAAGTGCTGAAGATCGCAAATTTCTCTTACAGAAAATTATTCCTCGCTTAATAAAACATGCAGAAAAAATATATAACACTATAAACAGATCTAAATACCCCAATGTTCAATCCTATTCTCCTGGTAATGAATGGGATACAGAACGTACTATAGAAAATTTTTTATGTTCAGGAGACTCGTATTTTTCTTATAAGCATGTTATTTGCAGCACAAGATATGAAAAACAGAAGAATGTGATCCTAATTATAGATAAAAGTCATTCAGTTTTACTCTACCTCAAATGGATTATATTAACCTCAATACTATTTTGTCGATCAATGAAACTTAAAGACATCTCGCTTATTGTTTTTGACACTTCAACAGAACTTCTTAAGTCATTTAATGACATTTCCATCAATGTTGATAGTTTAACGAATAGATTAGTTAATCTTGGGTCTGGAGGAAAAACAAATATTTACTCAGCTCTTGAGCTGGCAAATTCTGAATTTTTAAAACGTATAAGTCCTCATAAATCTCTTGTGATGATTTCAGATCTCTTAGCAACTAGTGGAGCAGATTTTTTGCCTCTTTTAAAACGAATTGAGCATGTAAAGATTATCTTGACCCCAAGAAGACAGACACTCCAGTTAACAAAACCAATTTTAGGAGAATTAAGACGGATGGCTAATGTAAAAATTCATTTGATGCCAACAGATGAAAAAGATATCCCAAAAATGTTGGAACAAGTCCTATATGACTATTAACTTCTCACACCTGAAATATTTTCCTTAATAGCTACGGAGGTAACACGATTCAAGATTTCTTCATATTGTTGGGGATTGAAAAATCTAAAAACAGCTAAAACTCTTGTTCTGAAGTTAGGATGATCCTGATCCTGCTCATTAGTTCCTAATAATTCATGTTCAAAAACCATTTTATCGGGTTGAGCAATTAATGTCTCAATAAAACTCTCAATTTCCTCTTCCTCTAATATAAAGTTCGAATCTGAATCAAAAAACCTCCAATCAATAGTTTTTTGCTTCAAATCACTTGGTTTCAAATCTTTTGATTCTTCATCTAAATCAGCAAAATATTTACTCCTTTTTTCTAATAAAGCGGGAACAGCTTTTTCTATCAATTCATTTTTTATTTTCTCATCCAATTCAATTCCATAATTACTTATGAGCTCATCAAATTTCGCTTCAAGGAATACTTTAGGAGCATTTTCTCTTGCAATATCTTCATCAAGCTGATTTTTAGGGAATCTTTGATTCACCATACGAAGAAAAGCTGTTGTGGGCTTCCTCGAACCTGATAAACCTTCTAACCACTCAATTTCACGATATAAGGTCTGCATTGCCTCACTTCTTTGACCCAAATGGATTAAAGAATTTATAAGGACATTAGGCCCAAATAATTCTGCAGCATAATAATCTGCTAAAAATTCTGCATTCCTATTTGCTGAATAAAGAAAATGCACAGTAAATCTCATAACAAATGCTATTAACAAATATACAAATAAAAGAAAAATTGCTCGATTCAGAGCTGCAAGATAATCCTGACTATCGAAAATTGCAGTGAGTATCCCAGTCCCAACTTGGAGATAAATAAAAAGATAAGCTAGAGTTAAAAAGGTTCGTGGTATTGATAAGACTAATCTGACCAAACTATCTCCATTTTTTACGTGAGCTAATTCATGTGCGATTACAGATTCAATTTCCTTATCATTAAGAATTTCTAAAACATTAGTATTAAGTACAAGGTAGGGGCGTCTTAAAAAAGGAATTGGAAGTAGATCCAAACTAAAAGCATTAGGCACAGCTTTTCGATATACAAAGATTTTCGTTACTCGAATCTTTGCATGATTGGACACTTTAGTGACTAATGAAATTGTTTTTTCTACAAGTGGTGCTTCTTCTGGTGAGTGTGCAGGACCATAGAGTGGTTCAGGATATATTTGAACCATATTCTTATTTGAAAAAACAATATTAATCAGAAACGCTAAAAGTAGGATCTGTAATCCAGCTGTGAGTAAAACAAGAAGAGCTGTAAATCTAAGGTTTATATCTCCAGTTTCATCAAAAGGATTTAGGGTTATGTAAAAACCAAAAATATGAAGTGCTTTCATAGAAAAAGGGGTGTTAGTCGGTATTTGAGGAGGAATTTGGCGTATTGATACCCAAGAAACGAAAATCATCTGTAAATATGTGAGTAAAAAGAAAATTGCAGCATTAAACATTCGTGAAAGTCTTATTCTTAGGATAGATGTCAAAGAAAGATCCTCAATTACTCAAAACTTAATAGTTTATTTATATTCTCATAATTTTTGGTTTTCTTAAAAAAATTCACTTTGAAGCTTAAAGATTAGAATTATTAAAGGATTTATCGAATGTTAATTATCACCAATATCCTGCTAAATGCCGAAAACGTGGGAATTTATGAGCAATAAAGGTACGAAGCTCATCTATTATAATTAATAGACTACCTACTCCAAAGATTACCATCCAATCCGTAATGGAAAGAGGTACTGTTTCAAAAAATGGATTAAAGAATGGTACGTAAATTACTAAAAAATGTAAGAATATGGAAGAGGAAATTGCTAGCAATAAATAGGGATTTCGAAAGAATTCTTTACCTAGAAGTGAGTGTTCTTCTTTTCTAATGTTCAGGGCTATAATCATTTGAAATATAATTAATTGTGAAAAGGCCATAGTTCTGGCATAAATTTCATGTTCATGATCAATTGCAGGATTATATGCTAAGAAAATCATTAAAGTTAAGACCCCAATAATTATTCCAGAATAAAATATAAAATAAAGTGATTTTCTGGTCAGAACTGGTTCTTGCGGATTTCTAGGTTTTCTTATCATTACATCTGGATCAGGAGGATCAACACCCATGGCTAATGCAGGTAAGCCATCTGTAACTAAATTAACCCATAATATTTGTATCGCAATTAATGGAAGAATAGGCCCATCATATAATAGAGACGTAATGACAATACCTACGAACATAACCATTATTTCACCTGCATTACAGGATAATAAATAAAGGATAAACTTCCTCATATTGTCATAAATTGTTCTACCTTCTTTAATTGCTCCAATTATTGTAGAAAAATCATCATCAGCCAAAACCATATCCGAGGCTTCTTTTGAAACATCAGTTCCTGAAATTCCCATAGCAACTCCTATATCAGCTCTTTTCAAAGCAGGAGCATCATTAACTCCATCCCCTGTCATAGCAACAATTTCATTTTTTGCTTTAAGGGCAGTAACTAATCTCAACTTGTGCTCAGGAGATACACGCGCATATATACTAGTATTATGAATTACTTCTTCTAATTCAGAAGAACCCATGTTTGCGAGCTGTTTCCCTTCAAGAAATTGGCTACTATCGGAAACATCATCAATTAATCCAATCTCCTGAGCAACAGCAACTGCGGTCTTTAAATGATCTCCTGTAATCATTATAGGACGAATTCCTGCCTTTTTACACGTTTCTATCGCTTTTTTAGTACCTTTTCTAGGAGGATCCATTATTGCTACAGCTCCTAAATAAATTAACTGTTCTTCAATCTTTTCTGTATCTTCAGATATTATGTTGATTTCCGCTTTAGCTTCTGGAAGCTTTTTATATGCCATACCAAGCATTCGAAATCCTGATTGGGCAACAGCTTGTTCATCGTCCTCTAACCTCTTTTTTGTCAATTCATCTAATTTTAAAACTTCTCCTTCAGAAAAATAATAAGTACACAAGTTTATGAGAACATCTGGAGCACCCTTAGTGAAGACAAAATAATTTCCACTTGGATCCCTAACTAGAACACTCATTCGTTTAGAATTTGAATCAAAAGGAACCTCTAAATGTCTTTCATATTGAGAGTGAATTTTTAAGCGATTAGCGACTTTCAATAACGCTAATTCAGTAGGATCTCCTATTTCAGCTGTTTTTTTATTCCCTTTCGGTGAAAGTTGAGCATTATTACAAACCATTCCAACGGTAAGAATCTTAGAAATGTTTTCATTAATCTCTAAATCGTCTGATATGGTGTATTGACCTACAGTGGTTAAAATTCTTCTAACTGTCATTTTATTTTCTGTTAATGTTCCTGTTTTATCACTACAAATAACAGTAGTACTTCCTAAAGTTTCTACTGAGGGTAATCGACGGATAATGGCATTACTTCGACTCATTCTCTGAACTCCTAAAGCTAGGGCAAGAGTAACTACAGCGGGCAATCCTTCAGGTACTGCAGCTACAGCTAAACCTACCGCTACAATAAACATTTTAACTACTTCTTGTTTTAGCAAAATCCCCATAGTGAATATTACTCCACAAATAGTTAGGCTTGCAATACCTAACCACTTTCCTAAAGTAGTTAAACGCTTTTGAAGAGGAGTTTCTTCAACTTCATCTTCCATTAATCCTTTTGCTATCAATCCGAATTCTGTAGACATTCCAGTATTTACAATTAAAGCGTGTCCTCTACCACGAGTAATACTTGTCCCACTAAATAGTGAATTTTTACGATCACCAATAGAAACATTACTTAATATCCGATCAGACACCTCTTTTACTACAGGGAATGACTCACCTGTAAGAGGCGATTCATCAACAAACAATGACATTGCTTGAATTAATCGAGCATCAGCGGGGATTTTATCACCTTCCTCGATCAGAATAATATCACCTGGAACTAAAAATCGAGCTTCAATTCTTTGTTTATTCCCGTCTCTAATAACAGTGCTAAAAGGAGCAGCCAAGGATTTTAACGCCTCAATTGATTTTTCAGCCCGATATTCCTGTATAAATCCAAATAAAGCATTAAATAAGACAATTGTTGAAATAGCAATTGAATCAATGAAATATTCTATCTGTTCATTTGGATTATGGGAAAATAATCCAATTAAAACAGAAATTCCTAGTGCCACAAGTAATATTATAACTAAAGGATCTTGAAACTGTGCCAAAAAAGTAAAAAAGGGATGTTTCTTCTTTTTCTTCTGAATTTCATTAAACCCATATTTGGTTAAGCGAAAGGATGCCTCTTCAGTAGAAAGTCCTAAGTCGGAACTATTTAGATCATTATAAAGATCTTTAAGAGGTTTAACGTACCACTGATCCATATTACTTTTCACCACATTTAATACAAAGAAGAATAAAATAATATTTAAAAATTCTTGAAGCTATTAATCCTTGAATTCCTCTATTTTTAGTTTTAAAAGAATATTTTTCAATAAGATATGTTGATTTCTACAATTGCATGATTAATGCAATCCCTTTTAAATTTCTCTGAAAGCTAATATGATATATCAAGAATAATAAATAATTACGATAATCTGAAAACACAATGTTCTTAGGTGTTATTATGCAAAAACTTGAATTATATCACCATCTTGTAGGATTCGATCTAATCCAACTTTTTCTCCATCATAATTTGCAGAAAAACCCCAAATCCGTGCAAAACGGAAGAATTTAAGCATTTTTTTTGATAGAACTTCTATAGCATTTTCAACAGTGCTACCTTTTTCTAAAATAATGGGTCTTTCAGCAATTTCACCCTTTATATTTCTAGTATAGACTCTAATTTTCCCCAGCTTTTGAAAAATGACTTCTTCAACATTTTCAAATCCTATCTTCTGGACTTGTGAAGTTGGTATTATATCAAATTTTAGACCATTTTCATCAATATATTGTCTTAGAGCAAAAAAACCTGCCTTTGATCTTTCTTCATCTCCTTTCGTAGCAATAATTAATGCTGGTAAATAACTGATTGAAAGATCTAGGGCATCTATAAACTGAGAAACACTTGTAGGACCATGAAAACGAACAATAGCGTTCAAAAATCCATTAGATCGCATAAGATCAATTATTGCATCTTTTCCTTCACCCTCGAAAAAATGGTCATTAAATACTTGTATATTACCTGCTCCAACTTTTTCAATACTTACAGGAGGTTTAGAAGAGTTTAATCGAATCCTTCCAATGTTAAGCTCTTTCATAATTATTTTGAGTTGATCTATAGGGTCAGTAGAAATATCTATAGCTATTATTATACAATCAGCGTTCCTTACTCCAGCAAGTACCAATTTCCCAGACATTTCACCTTTTGCACTACCATTAACTAGTGCTGGAAGTTCTACTAGCTGTAAACGTGCCCCTTTTGCTGTAGTAGACCCAACTTCGGGTTTTACTGTTGTAAAAGGATAAGAACCAACTTTTGAGGCTTCAGATTGAGCAATTTCATTTAATAAAGATGATTTTCCAGAATTAACCATTCCAATTATAGCTATTTGAGCATCTTCTCCCTTTGGAATGAGCCATCGCTCCCCTCCGCTTTTTTTCTGTTGTTTCCTCTTTTCTTGTAGTGCTTTTAATTTCTTTAATTTAGTTTTAGCCATAGCAAGGTGTTTTTCAACTCCTTTATGCTTGACACAAACCCCAAGAAACCTTTCTAAGTGAAAAATTTGCTCCTCTATAGTATTAGCTTCTAAGTACTTATCCCATTCGACCTGCGCTTCTTGATTAAGATTAATTGGCATCTTAAACCCAAACTAAGGATAAATTTCAATCTGATTGGATTTTCAATACTGAGTATGATTATAATCAATCATTACAATGCATGAATTCTAAGAAAGTTATTCATTATTCATTCCTTTGAAGAACGATTTCTAATTTATATCTTTTGTAAAGTCAATTTGATTAGCCATAGGCTTCAAGAGCTTCTCTTGTGGTGCTAACAATGTCCTCAAGGTTTTGCATAGATGTAATCTTATTTCTTAGGTATGAGGAATAACGAAATTTCTTCAAAAAATCATTAGATTGTATTTTCACATATAAAGGAGAAAAAAAATTACTATCTTTCATATATTGTATTAAGATTTTATATTGAGCTGCTAAAGAAAGAGGGAAATTCTTATTAAACACTTTTGGATTCCCTCGTGCTGCACGGCCAATAGCAATTCCAGAAATCTTAGAATTTTCTAGTATTTTTAGTCCAATCTCCTTATTAGGTATATCTCCATTTGCTATGATAGGAATAGTAATTTTTTGAACTGCTTCATTCCAATTAGCCACATTTATTGGAATTTTATACGAATCAATTGCCAAACGGGCATGTAATGTAGCGAATGCAATATTATTTTTCTCTGCATGTTTTAAAATATTAAGATAGGTTTTTTCGGAAAACCCTAATCGCATTTTTATTGAAAAAGGTATTGTAGTTGTTGATCCACCTGTTTCAAGTAAATTCAGTAATAATCTACTGTTTTTAGGGATTAACAGAGCTGCTCCAAGATTTGCATTTGTTATTTTCCGTTTAGGACATCCAAGATTCAATTCTATAAAATCTGCTAATTTTTGTTCTTCTATTATATTGATTGAATCGATTAATTCTTTAACATTATTCGTGAGTAACTGAATTCCAAATTTTTTCTCATGCTTTGACTTCTGAATCCGATTTAGAGACTTTAATTGGTTAAGTATAAGCCCACGAGCAAATGTCATTTCTGATACTGTGACATCAGCTCCAATCTCAGCACATAATCTTCTAAATGGCGGAATAGTGATATTTGCCAAAGGGGAAAGAAAAAATGGATTCTTAAGTCCAAGTATCATCTGGTTTATTACCTCAAGTTAATCTACAATCAAAGAATGATCGGAAAAACTATTTCATATTAAATTTAAATTATTCTTCAATCTAAAAATTCAGATTTTAGATTAAGAGGGGGGAAATTTGTTATTCGTAACAAACCATTCATATGATTCAGTAATTGTTGTCTTTAGATCCTTTTCAGGATTGAAACCTAGATGATTCTTGATTTTTTTATCAATATAACGCCTAGACCTGGAAAATTTAGTAACCCGATACCGATTTAGAGTTGTCGGTCTTCCTGTGACTTTAGCATAAATTTCGGAAAGAACTGCAAGTGAATACACTAAATAGTAGTTTATTTCTTTAGGAGGAGCTGGAGGAGTAACTGTATCTACAATCAATTGTAAAAAGTCTTTTAAAAGGCATTCAAAAGATTTAAGATTATAAGCTTGACCTCTTGTTTTTTCTGGATTTTCAGCAACTAATAACAATGCTTTACTTAAATCATAAGGATGTATAAATGTAGAATATCCATTCCCACCTTTAAGAACTGGAAATTTATTCTGCCAAACTGCATTAAATATAGGCAGAAGTGTTTTTGTATCACGGGGGCCAATAACACTTGGTGGTCTTAGAATACTAAAATTTTTCCAACCATTTTCCTTGGAAAAGTCCCAAATTTCTTTTTCTTGTAAATATTTACTTCTTTGATAAATACTAGTTGGATTGAAAGGAAAAGATTCATCAATTGGGATTTCTGGAATATAATGACCATGAACTCCCGTAGAACTTGTGTGAACTAGGAAAGTGTCGGTATTAGAAGAAATACAAGCCTTAATAAGGTTTTTTACTCCTAAAACATTAACTTTATAGAGTTCACTCCATTGAGCCCAGTCATCTGCTAAGGAGGCTAGATTTATTACTACATCAACATCTAGAATTGCATTTTTCAAACTTTCAGAATCTGTTAAATCAGCTTTTATAGTTTTTAATCCTTTCTGTTCTATTTTCTTTTGACTTTCTAATGATCTACAGATAAAAAGGTAATCTCGCATGTCAAATGATTCTCTTTGTTGAATATTATCTATCAGAAAGCTTCCGACCAGTCCAGTACCACCTGAAATTAAATAAGTCATTCAGTTCCACCGTATTTATATTTAAATCCAGCCTTATGGTAAAAGAAACTCGCATTTAAAATTTTTATAATCTTATTTCTAAATTTCCTTCAAGAAAATGTCTAATTTATATTTCTTACTGTCTAATTGTTGCTTGAATTCGTTGATTCGAGTTTCAGCTACATCAAAAATTGGTTTCGAAAGTTCAAATCCATAGTATTGACGTTTATGTTTTATACAAGATAAAATTACTGATCCACTACCACAAAACGGTTCTAAAATCATATCTCCTTCTTTACTCCCAATTAATAAACATTTATCAGTTACTTCAAGAGGTAACCTTGTTGGAGTTTTCTTCCCTCCTTTCTGATAATCACGATTAATGTACCATACATCTTCAAAATATAATTTCCCAGGTAATTTAGAATTTGAATATTCTGGAAGACGATTAAATATTCTGGTTTTGTCATCTTTTTCAGAAAGCTTTGTTATATATAATATATGATAATGACTTGATGTGAAACGGTTTTTTGTGAAAACACCAAATTGATATTTCCAAATAATATGATTAACCAACCGAAATCCTACTTCTGTCAAAACATTCAAGATATCGCTTAGATTATTCCAACCAGAGAAAATAAAACCACTTGCAGTTGGTTTCATGATGTTATAGGCAGCTTTAATCCAACTTAATGTGAACTCATAGTATTCATTTTCAGGTATTTCAATATAATTATGCCCTAGCTCCTTCTGTTTTCTATTATATTGTGATCCTACATTTTGGAAATCAATACCAAAAGGAGGATCGGTTAATAGTAAATCAATTGACTCTTGTGGTATTTGGGTCAATCCTTCCCTGCAATCTATATTATAAATGGCATTTGGTGGTAACATTGATAATTGACCATAATTTTTTCTTACAAGAAGTCCAAAAAATATCATCCCTAATTAAATCTTCGTATAATAAGAGAATTAAATATCGTAAGAAATCATAATTTCAATACAGATGTTGTAATAGAAAGGAATTTTATTTTTCCTCTTTAATCAACCTTTTAATTATCTCTTTATAGATATTAGAAAACATCACTAAAGATTCCAAGTTAATAAACTCATTTGAACCGTGAACATTACCCCCAAATGGTCCTAAATCAATCACAGGGATTCCATTTGTATAACGTGAATCTGAAGCTCCTTCTTGCTCACAGGAATCACTAATCAAATTATAATCATGTAATACATTTTCAGCAACAGATACAAGGTGGGAAGTTTTATCTGTATAAAAATATCCAGAAGTTCCAGGACAAGAAATCGTTGTTATTGCTTTTAAGGACCCCAGTTGAGCTTTAAATGATTCAATTAATAATTCTTTTTCTTCAGAAGGCAAAAATAAACGAACATCAAAATATATGGTAGTTCCATCAATTTCTGAATAAGAAATTATATTTGGATTAACAGTTATTCCGAATTCACTGATTATTTTGGTTGGGACATGTAAGAGAACTATACTTCGTAAAGCAGTTAAAATCTGTGCAAGATTATCATCATATTCAATGAATTCAGTTCCTTCGTTTACAGGATCTATTAATTCAACAGTTATTTGATCTGGAATAACATTTCCTTTTATCCAAGACCCATAAATCGAATGAACTTTTAAATTTCTGTTTAAATGAAGAAACTTTGATAGAGATATAGCTGCATGAGTGTCACATCCTTTTACAAAATATGCACTATGGCGGTTATCATCTTCTAGAATTCGGGTATTAAAATTCTTGGAATATAATCTCCCTTTAATTTTTTGACGATTAGATGGAAGATGTATTTTAACTCCAAAACCAGCTCTACGTTTATTCACTACACGTGGTCCCCCATCAACATTTATAACATATAAGGGGGATAAATTCTCTTTTTTTAACCAATCGAAAAACATTTTAGCTCCATATTGTCCTCCAGTTTCTTCATCAGAAGAAAAATAAAAGCCTATTTTCTGTATTATATGATTGTGTTCCTCTATTAGTGATTTTAAAGCTAATAGGCAGGAAACTATTGAACCTTTACAATCTTTGGTTCCACGACCATAGGCTATTTTATTCTCAATTTTTAAATCAAAAGGATCAGAGATCCATTCTTTAGAAACTGGTACTACATCCAAATGACCCATGAAAAGGATATCTACAGGATTCTTAAGAGTAGGGGCAAAATAGATTGATTTATAATTATTTATATCAAAAATTTTAGCCCTATATCCAGGATTCCATTCTTTCAGAAGTTTATCTAAATAATCAAGTATTTTACCATTAGGGAACCGATTATTTGTAGGATCATTGATAGTATCATATGAAATTAATTTTTTAAGAATTTTAATGCCATCCATCAACCTTTCACCCAAAAATCACCTTATTCGGGATAAATACTGTTCAATACGCCTCCCGATATCATTAGAAAATTTCAGTAAAACTGATTCTTCAATTAAATGACCATTAAGAGCTTCTAATATTTTTTTTAGAGCTTTTTTTTGAGAATGAAACCCCTCTACTATCATTTTTTTACTAAAATGATCTTTTGTAGAAGCCCACCAGCTCACGCAGGAATATTGAGCTTTTGCATGTTCTTTTAATGCAATTTTCACATCATAATCATTTTCATCTTTTTTAGCTAATAAAAGAGCAATGGCATTTGAAAGCAAGTCTTGATGAATATTGAGTAGGTCATGAATCGAATTTCCTGGATAACTCCAAAGAGGATATGGAATATTCCGATAAAGATCCTCTTCAGAAGTACTCCAGCTACTTTCTCGAAATTGTACTATAGGTTGCTTAGGCATTGTTAAAAGTGTTGAGGCGGTACATGAATCAAAGGATTGCAAAATTTTAACTAAGAATTTGTCATAATTCAAATGATGCTCCCCAAAGGTTTCTAGATCAGTGGCAATAACGACAACGCCTTCAGGTTGGGAAATTTTTAGCATTTTAATGTGTTCTTTTAAATTATCTATTGAAGGATATTTTTTAAAGGATATATTGTTAGAAATTTCGTGATTTCGGTTGATTAAACTAAGATGAGGAGCATTAGGGTAAACAGAAACCCTAGTTAATAAAGGGATGGGAAATGGTGTGTTTGAACTAACGGAAATCTCTGGTACAACCATATAATGATACCCCAATGACTCAACTAATGTAGCAAGAGCTTTAGAAACTGCTAATTCAGGTGGCCAAAATCCCTTTGGCATCCAAACCTTCCCAAATACTCCAGAATTTATTCTATTATTCATCTCAATCTGTAACTTTGCTTCTTTCTCTGATAATAAGGGGAGAATTGGATGATAAGCCCCTGTTTCTAGGAATTCAAGTTGTTTATTTTCTGCTAGTGTTATGAGTTCTTCAATAATATTGGGATATTTTGGTTCTAAAAGCTCAACTAAACTTGCGTTAATATTTAATGTTATCTTAAAATTTGAATTTTCTAATAGTGAACTTATTACAGGGAGATAGCAATTTTTAACAATCCTATCGAGTATTTTTTCCTCTTGAGTCGGTGGCTGATAGGCATGTAAAATAACGATTACTTTGGTTATTTCTTTCTCTGAATTATGAATAGAATATTCCTCCATTCGTCCAAATAAGTGAAAATATCCTAAAAATTTAATGAATGAGGTTGAAATTCAATTATAAAACATAATTAAATTTTTTTAGAATCCTCTGGTCAATTCCCATAAACGACGACGTCGTTCAGCTCTTTCCTTTTCAATAGCTGCTCGTCTTTCAGCTTCAGTTTGATATTCTACTCTAGGAGTAGAATCTTTTTGGATTGATATTTGACTTGATGGTTGAAACTCTTCTTCAATTGAATCCTTTGATTCCACTTTTTCTTTTTGAGAAGAATCAAGAATATTTAAGGCATCTTTTGTATCAAATTTCTTTATAAATGACTCTGTTTGGTGATCTAAGGATTTTTCAGTCTCATCTAAGTCTTTAAATGCTTCAATCTTTTTAGTATAGTCAGGAACTTTTATTGGATCTCCTAAATCCTCACGAATGTTTCCATCCTTATCTAGAAGTTCTTCAAGTGGAGATTTTTGACGGGATTCACGAAAAAAAGATGCAACATCTTCAGTTGGATCAATAATTTCTTCTTTCACGTCTTCAGCCATTAATATTTTATCAACCGCGGATTCAGTTTTTTTGAGTATCTCTAGAATTTCTGATGTGGCAGGAATTTCAGGAGGACGTGGTTCTAAGACTTCCGCAAAATATTTTTGGCTTATATCATCTACAGTCGCTTCCACATCGTCTTCTAATGTAGTTTCTACTTTATATCCTTCTTCAAAATGAGTAGAGTCATCAGCATCCTGAATAGTAATTTTATCTGTTTGATCAATCAGTGGGGGAATTATTACTTGATCAGAATAGTCATCTGGAGTTTCTTGAATCTCTTCATGAGATTCTATTTGGGATAATATTGAATGATCTATAATTAAATCTTCTTTTTCTTTCCTTAACTTCTCAGTTTTAATTAATGGGAGTTCTTTGATACCTGTTACTTTTCGTAAAATGTCTAAAAAGACTCCAACTTCCTCACCATCTAATTCCAAGGCGAAAGATTCAGACTCAATCTTTATTTTTTCAATCTTTTGCGCTTTTCGGATTGCTAATAAACAAATTCTAGGCCCTTCTCGATCTAAACACCATGTTATACTTTCTTTATCTTGATATTCAATCTCCATTCGAAATCACCTATTACATCTCGTTCAAGAACTCTGCAAAAAGATTTATGAAATCATTCATCTCTTTATGCCCAAGAATAAGCGAACTATCTTTTTTTTCAAAAATTAAACTTTTTTTTCCCGTATCATTAGTTATTAAGTGGATTTCAATACTTTCACCAGACTTCAAGCGTATTCTTGTGCAGGAGTCAATTGTTTTTTCTGTGAGCTCCAAAACCTATTCACCTTTTGAAAATAATGAAGTGATAGTATTTAATAAAGTAATTGATACTAGATAATTTTACCTGAATCTCTTTTTTCAACCTCATTAAAGCCCAAGTGCATTAAATTCAAACGAATCTTAATCATTTAATACTGGTAAATTATAGAAATTACTTTCAAGTTGAGGAACAATTAGATTTTCAGAATAATTTGTTAAAATTATTAATCTACTAACACTAGATTCTTTTATAATGCTATATCCAGTTAAAGATTCTAATTCTTTTGAAAATTCATAAATTTTTTCATGTTGAGGCATTGCAGATCTTGGTAATCGCTTCTCTGCTGCACCAACATGAACAACTCCTTTTACCTCAATGAAAGAAGGTTTCATAAGTTTAATTAAGGAAGCATATCCTAATGCGTTATCAAGATTTAAACCATCCGCAACGGTCAAACGACCAACTGTACGAAAAGGAACTCCGTTTCCAACTATTTTGAGAGTTTCTAGAATTTGATAATAAGCCTTTTCTTTTTCTAATGGTCGATGTATATTCAAAAAATCTTTTATATCTGGAGTAGGGAGGGTTACATAGAATTGAGTAGGATAACTCTTTTTAATAAGTATTTCTCTCAATATATCAGGATAAGTACCATTTGTTACAATAAATACAGTTAATCCAGCTTTTTTCAATTTATCAATAAGTTCAGGAATCCAAGGGTAGAGAAAAGGTTCTCCAGTAAGACTTAAAGTTGCATGTCTAGGAGTCATTGCCTCTAGGTATTTCTCAGGAGTAATAAAAGGCTTATAACCACACATAATTCTCTGTTGACCCCATATTATTCCTTTTACTACCTCTTCTGGAGGATCAAAGATTTCTCTTAAATCATCAGAATTCATGGACTTATATTTTTGAAACATGCTTTTTATTCCAATATCTGACTCATGAATCCTCCAACAAAATTGACAGGTAAAATTGCAAATAAGAGTAGGACTAAATTGAATACATCGATGTGAGTGTATGCCATAAAATCGTTTATAACAATACAGATCTTGTTTTAACGCGTTATGAGCCCAATTACACTTCTTAACTGCTGTGTTTTTACCATATAACTGATATTTTTGTTTTTTAAGTAAGGCCTGTAGCTTGGGGTCTGCAAAAGACATAAATAAACGCTCTTAGTGAGAAAATATATCAATTACTGTACATTTTGGATAATTTCTCAAAAATTATCGATAAAAATCGAGAACATCTCCACCTAAATCATCTGAATCTTGTGGATTGATAATTATTCGGAATAGATCCCAGACAATTTCACTTGCATACCTTCCTTTACCTGTAAGTGCATAAAGAATTGAAAATTCCTCTTCACCCTGTAAAATAATTACCAATCCAAGATCATATAATGTCTTTAAACAAGAATTAATAATCGATGGGTCAACATTATGATCTACTGATGAAGAAATTTGCTCTAATGTTCGACCATTTGGATTAAGATGGAGATATTGAAGAACTAATAATATAAACTCTTTTTCTAGGAGTTTAAGTGGATTGATTTGCATTCTCTTTCATTCCATTCAATAAATTATTCCATTTAAATTATATGTTATAAATTATTGAATTCTACTCATGGGAGGATTTCTAAAATTTTGGTAATATGATCACTACAGTAGTTCCTAAATTTCTTCCAGGAGAATTAATCGTAATTGAACCCCCATGAATATCCTCAATTATTTTCTTTGTAATTGACAACCCTAGGCCAGTTGATTGAGAACCAGGTTCAAATTTTGTAAAGGGTTCAAAAACTTTCTTTAAAGATTCTTTTGTAAACCCAAAACCATTATCTTTAATTGTGATTTTAACAGTTATTTTACCTTTTATTTCCACCTCTTCTGCGAACATTTTAATCTCTCCTTTTTCAGGAGGAGAGTACTTTACTGCATTATCCACAAGATTTTGCACTGCTCTTATAATTAGTTCTTTACTTGCCATTATTTCGAGTTGATCAGAAGCAAAAATCTCTATTTTTTGACCCCGACTGATCATTTGTGGTAGTAAACTCATTTTTACTTCACTAAAGACTTCGCTAATATTCAGTCGTTCTTTAGTAATCTCATAATCACTACTATCATAGCGCTCATATTCAAGTATACTTCCGATCATTCGTGCTAACCGTTTGGAATTTGAAATGATAATACCCAGATGTTTGTCCATCTCATCAGTTATCGGTCCAGCTAGACCCTGTTTTAGAATTTCAGCAAAACCTTGAATTGCAGCTAAAGGCGATTTTAAATCATGAGTTATTGTGTAGAGCATTTGTGACTTTTGATCAAATTTCTCTTTCAAGTCCTTGTACTTTAGTAAAGAAACAATATCAGCTTGAACTGGGCTTTTAATCTTGTCTATTTTTTCCTGTGAAATATACGCAGAGACTGTGGATTCAAGAATACTGTTCTGTGTTGATAATAAAAATATCTCTTTATTTAAGCTTTCTAACTCTAAAGATCTTTTAGACAGTTCTTCAATGAGAATTTGAATGGGTTGATAGAACTCTCTAAAGCTTTTAGGAAATTTTCCTTGATTTTGAGCATCATAAAAAAAATTTGGGGTAATATTAGTGTTATTTAAACAGATAAATGGATATTCCATTGCCATTTGAATTGTTGTTTTATTACTCATACTAGATTCAAGAAAAAGAGAAAAAATAGTAATTGATTTATTGATTGAACTTAACCTACTGGATATTTCTTGCTCAATAAATTTAACAAAACCTTTAGTTGGTTTAATTAAAGTAAAATCTAAAAGATAGAAGATTTTTTCATTAATTGATGACCCAACTGATATGGATTCAAGAGAAGAATGAAATTTAGTTTTCCAATAGATCAATTTAGATTTTGGCACAGTATAGGTAATAATATTATAGGAATTAGAAATATTAGAATCAAATACTACATCATTTCCTTCCTTTTGGAAAATTAAAAGATTAAAGGAAGTAGCAGAGTGAGAGAGAGAGGAATTTAGGAAAGCATGAAGTCTAGCTCTCTCTGTGAATAGAGTAAATACTATCTGAATATTACTTTTTTGACTCAAATTTTACCCCTATTCAAATTAATAACGATATTTTTCCTATTAATATTTTTCTCCTTCACAATTATCCTCTAAAGTTATTATTCATTTAAATGAATGTTCAGTGAGTAATATTTCATTGTTTATAATATTAAATAAATTTAATATCGGAATAGTTTGTTGATAAAAATCTATTGAATGAGTTATAAATGGCATTTGAGGTTCATTAATCTTTTGAATATCCCTCTTATTTATCTTAATATATCCGCTTATTTGGTCTATTCTTACTCGAATTATTTCATTTCCTTTTTCTCTTACATAATTCAAAATTCTCGTCTGATCAGTAATAACTACTTCCCGTTTTTCTAATTTTAAAAGTGATTCGAGATTAATAACTCGTTTAAACGATTTAGTATAATTATATTCGTAAAAAGACCTTAATTCCATCATTTTATATGGTTCAATTCCATTTAATGAACTTATTGGAATCGCAAAACGATAATTTTGAACCTCAACGATTAAATATCCCTCTACATCTACTGGAAGTGATGATTTATCCATATTGGTTGTCACCAAAGAACTAATCATAGGGATATGGATTTCCAAGAGAATTATAATGACTAAGTTCACTTAGAGATCTTTTATAACCTTTTGATCCTTCACCTTCAGTTTTACCGATTGGAATCAAAGCAATAACTTCTAATCTTTCATCAATTATATTTAATAAAGATTTAATGCCTTCTTGATTAAACTCAACGATTAAATCACAGCCTAAATGATTCGCAGTAGCACCCATCATTAATTGGGCACTTGCAACAATTGCATCAATTATATTTGTATCATCTAAATCTTCAGAGGTTTCCGAAACTGTTACAACGACAACAGCTAAAATAATAGAGGCATTAATCAACCATTCAGCATTACTGACTAGTTCTATAAGGTCCTGTTTGATTTTTGAATCATCAATTATAATAAAAGTATAATTTTGATTTTCTGAAATTGTAGGAGCAAGTTGAGCACAAGCGATTAACTGCTTAATTTCATCAGTATTTAGCCTTATTTGATCTTTATTAAAATTTTTATATCTTTTATTCCGAATTACTACTTCAAAGAAATCCATTTTGTATTCTCCTTGATTTCTAGGTATAGAGAGTGAAATATTTCCCAAGAAAATGAAAATTAATTAGAATATCTAAAATCAATCATTTTTGAGATGGTAGGATAACCTCTTAAAAAGAGTCTGTTTTTCCCTAAGGTGATGAAAGCATTACATTTATGATAGATATCTTTCTTGATCTGTTTTAATCATCTTCAGAGGTGTTTAATGATAATAGAATTATCATACGTTCTTGTTCAAATGAATAATAAAATTTGGAAGTGATGATATTTCATATCCTAATGAAAAACGTTTAAAGGATCAATTACAGCTCCATTATGAGCAGCAAAATGCACTAATCACCCAAATCAAAGCAATGAGAGAAGAACTACGGAAGGAACAAAAACTCACAACACGATTTCGTAAACTAAGAGATCGATACAAAAATGAGAGGCAGTCTTTATTTGAAAAGGTTTCTCCTGATGTTGAAATACGTGATTCACAGAAGAATACTCTGGATGGATTGAAAAAACGAAGAGATTTTTTGAAACGACAAGCGAAAAATCAAGAAGGTCCATTGTTCAAAATTTTAACTAGCGAGCAATTGAGCCAATTGTCATTGATGGAATTAAGATATCATCTTTATGAACTTGAATTTAAACAACAAACTACTTCTCTTTCAAAGGAAGATGAAGATATTTTAATAGAAGAAATACAAAAAGTAGAAGAAAGAATAACCCTTTTAGAAAAACAAAATGAAGCAATAGTTGCCGATTATTTAGGTAATATCCCAGAAACTAAGGAAAAATTAGAACATGAAATTCAAGACCTCGAAAAACAGATATCAAAAGAGGAATCAGAAAAAAGGGAGGCTTCAGAACGAATTCAGAATCTTTATGTACGGATAAAACCTCTAAAAGAATCAGAGGACGAAGCTCACCAAGATTTTGTCAAACATCTTCAACGTGTTGAAGACTTGAAAATTGAAATAGAATCAAAACAAGAAGAAGTGGAAGCACTAAAAGGAAAAATCGGTCAATTAAAGAAAATGCTTGCAGAAACAGAATACAAGCAAACATATGGAAAGATTGAAGAAAAAATACAAAATTTGATTAAAAAAAGGGATGCAGGAGACTCTTTGACACCTGAAGAACAAGAATTTTTAATGGGATATGGTTATGTTCCTTTTTAAAAAATTTTTTGATTTTTCAATTTTTTATAAAAGCTCATTCCGAATAATTAAAAAAATAATTAATCAATAATGAGAATAATATTTAAGTCGGAGTTATTTGCAGTGAATTTAAAGGCTTTATCGCTTTATGATGAATTTTTCATATGTGCCTACTGCGCTTATTGCATTGATAATGAAGCTGCATGTCCGACTTTTCGTTCTATAAAGCATGAAATAGCAACAGGTAGAGGGAAGATGCTTACCGCCAGATATCTTTCTAAAGGATTACTATCTGAATCACAGGGGCTAGCAGCATTAAGTGAAGGTTTATTTCAATGTACATTTTGTGGAGCATGCTCTGAAGTTTGTCTAGTGGATATTCCATTAACTGATGTCTATTCTGAATTGAAAGAACTAGTTCAGAAGTATCTTCCGGAAGGTACAAAAAGATCTTTTGAACATTTAATAAGATCCAATAATATCTATAATCTAGATCAAGAAGACCGTAACTTTTGGAGTGTTGATGTCGAGGAAATTTATGAAAAATGGGTAAATAAAAGAGCAGAAATTGGATATTTTATTGGATGTGTTGCATCATATTCAAGCAGAGCAGCAAGTGCCCCTGTTTCGATTTTAAAACTTTCACAAATTGCATCAAATCCAATAAGTATATTTTCACCAGAAGAATATTGTTGTGGAAACCCCTTCCTATTAGGTGGAAATCCTAAAGAAGCTAGACACATCGCCAGACATAATATTTTTCAAATAAGCCAATTAGGTATTCAAACACTAATGGTATCATGCGCAGGATGTTATCGAGTTTTTACCAAAGAATATCCTAAATTATTGAACCATAACTTGCCATTTAAAGTAATTACTCATATGGAATATATTACAAATCTGATAAGAACAAAAAAATTGAATCCAAGAAATAATAAACCAATAAAAGTAACCTTCAAAGATCCTTGTGAGCTCGGACGTCATTGCGGAGTTTATGAAATTGCCAGAGAACTAATTGCTCTCCTTCCTGGTGTAGAGTACCAAGAAATGGAAAATAACAGAAGTAGAGCTTTATGTTGTGGCGCAGGGGGATTATTACTAGCAAATTACCCCAAAATGGCAGAAGATATCGCAAAACGCTTAATCAAACAAATGGAAGACATAAATATAAGTTTATGTCTTAATGCATGTCCTTCTTGTCAAATAAACATCGATAATACGCTTAGAAAAATGAAATCACCGATTAAATCAATAGATATTACTGATTTGGTGAGAGATAGGATGATTGAAAGGTGATCCATGATGATTGTCTAGAAATAAGCTCTTTGCAACCTAAAATTTATTATAACCAGTTACAAAATACATTTGATTCCTATTCAACTCTTTTTAAGAATTATAAAGAAATTCAAACAACACAGGTCATTTGTCTTCCTGAATATTGGAATGGAATTAGAACTGAAACATTATCCTCAGAAACGACTGAAAAATCTTTAAATTTTTTGGAATCCTTAGCACATGAATATTCTGTTTGGTTAATAGGGGGAAGCCAACTTACTAAAGAAAACAACCTATATTATAATAGATGCCATTTATTTAATCCTTCGGGAGAAATCATTGGCCAATATGATAAACAAAATCCATTTGGTTTTGAAAGAAAAAGAGGATTATCTAAAGGAACTAAGAATTTTTTAGGTAAAATAGGAAGATGGAAAATAAGTATTCGTATTTGTAGTGATCTCTGGATCCCAAGTATTCATGATGAGTTGATTCAGAAAAATATTGACCTTCTTTTTTGTCCTAGTCTTACAACTTTACCAAAAAAAGAATTTACAACATACGGAAGGTTTATGTGGTATAATTTAAGTCTTGTAAGAGCAAAAGAAGCAGCAGTAGGTGTAATAGTTAGTGATAGGGCTACTCAAGTAATTAGTGACCCTTTTTGGAGTGCTGGAGCATCTTGTATAGTTGATCCGTCTAAAAAATTCTCTAATAATGAAGAAGTTGGCTTTAATATTCTTAAGAAAATTCCCTCTGGAGAATCTGGGATTATAACAAGTTCTATATCCTATGATGAAATTCAATCACAAAAAAAGTATCGGAAATCTATGGGTTTAATGCTAGAGTAAAAAAAAGAAAGGAGGGGGGTTTTTTGGCATATTATATTGCAATCAATCCAGCTGCAATTAGTAATAGTCCAATGATAACTACAATCCACATAAACACCCAATTCGCTCCAGACCAGCGATTCTGGAATGTCTTACCATCTTGTGTAATGATTTTCCATACCTGTAGTATAGGACCAGGTCCACGGTGATACCAACCATAAGCCTTGACTATCTGTCCTTGCAGCTTTGGTACTCGGAATAAAGCGAAGATCCATGACATAAAACCTAGAATTGGACTATAATCCAAAGTAATTATACCAGTATTATCTTGGATAACTAGATCTTCAGAAAGGAAGAATCCGGGGACTCCTCGGCCTACAACTCTTCCCTCAAAAACAGCTTTTTTACCACGTAGTGGAGACGCTTCATAATACCCATCCTTTGTCTGGTCTGTTAAACAATGAACTACTGTGACTGTATCGTCTGAATCACGGATTTTAGGATATTTAGCGTTTCTTCGTAATTTCCAAATCAGAGCAAATAATAAGAAGCCAATCCCTGTACCTATTTCAAGTGGATATCCCATCAATTCTGCAGCGATAGCTCCTAAAATAGGTAGAATAATGAAGAATATTGGAGCTATATAATAGAGGAATAGGTCAGCTAAAAATTCATCCCATAAACTTTCAGGTAGTTTTATTTTTCCAACACCAGGAAAATCAGGTTTCATACCTCGGTCTTCTTGCATCCGATTGAGTGCTAAAATTCGTTTCGCGGGAAGTGGATGAGTAGATGAAAGTTCAAGAAATCGTCCCCATGGATTAGAAAGATCCCATTGAGCTGCTTGAGCAACTGTTTCTTCATTTAACTCCATTCCACGACCATAAGTAGCCATAGCAAGTTGTTTAGCTCCTGAAACATCAAAAATGCCTAACGACCGCATCCCTGTCATGAAACCCTTTTGTTTTGCAGCTTGTCTTCGAACTGCGGGAGTAAGTTTCTCATCTCTCATTCGTTGGTCTGTTTCAGCATCGAATTTCACCATTCCATAAGCAATTTTAACTAATGCTCTAGATAAGGCGCCTGGTTGCCCTGTAGCTTCTGCACTGAAGGAATCTGCATAATACTCACGTACACGAGATAAGAGTAGAACAACATAATGAGAGATAAAATAAGCAATATAAGCACCTACTGCTGCAGCCATGGCAATAGCTCCGACTTTTGCAGCATCATCGTCACGAGAAGTTCGAGTTGAAACACGGGCAAAAGTCCATAATCCTTGGTAAAAAGAATAGCAAATTAGAGGAATTGCAGCAGCGACGGTCATCCAAATGAAATCTCTGTTCCGGATATGCCCACATTCATGAGCTACAACCGCTATCTGCTCTTCTTCTGTCAGATAATTAATAATCCCTTCAGTGATAACTAAACGCGCACGTTTCTTAGTATGCCCATATGTAAAAGCATTGGGGTTATTATCATGGATTATAGCTACCCATTTCAAAGAAAAATTATGGAGTTCCATTTGTTCATATAAAAACTGCCTTATGTGACCTGGTAACTCTTCTACTTTATATTTTGTAGCGTCATAAACCCAAGAAATTGTAATATCCATTATCCAAGGGGATATTAGATATTGTAACCCTACAAAGAAAAAAGCAAATATTATTGGCAGAAGAAATACCAAAAATTCAGAACCGGGAGGAATAACACCTGTTAGAGAAATGACTGCGATCAAAACCATTCCTAGGACAAAAACAATTCCCCAAAGAAATGTCATGACTGCAACCGATCTTAAATATAAGTTTCTTGGCATATAAATCACTTTCTAAATTTATTTATTGGAGGAAAAAATTTTATTTTACCTAAAATCCAAGGAGTTAGTCTTTTTAAAAAGCTTTTAGCTAGCAGAATTAATATCAGAGGTTTGGATAATTGATTTTCGAGATTCCATTCCAATCTTTATTTGTGATCTATCGACATCAATTTTGCTAATAGTCAAGGACCAGATAAAAGCAGCTATCAAATAGAAAACTAAACTGAAAATGAACACTTCAATGTAAGAATAAAGATTTAGAACGTAGGTTGAGAAAACTAATCCAAAAACTTCTCCTAATTGATCAGTTAACGAAAATAATGATCCTAAACTGCCACGATGCTCAGGAAATGACACTTCAAACATCAATGAGGTTCGATTTGGCCCTGATGCAGCTCCAATAAAACTTCCAATCCAAAAAAATCCTGCAAACATAATAACATTTAAAAAATTATTATTAAGCGTAATAAAAGCTATAAAAAAGAATATAGCTTGGCCTGCCATACATATAGCAGCTATTATGGCTCGAACTTTAGGTTCTCTATATTTTAAGGTAAAATAATCCCCAATCTTCCCAAAGATTGGATAACCTAAAGCTCTTCCACTTGCTATAACCAATGCAAATATACTTGCCTGACCAATATTAAGCATTAATCCTTCTCCTGAACTGAAAAAGGAAATTAAAGAGTACGTAAAAATAGTTCCAGGAATTAAGGCAAAGAATCCCTGAACTAGAAGTCCAAGTATTGTTCGTGAATGTAATGTTCTTATTATTCCACTTATTGTTATTCTAAATGGATAATGATAATTTTCAATTTTAACGAAAAATGGTTCTTGTCGACCCCGTTCTGGGATTATAAGAAAA